>NZ_JAVDUX010000007.1:0-263213 GCF_031456575.1 Ancylobacter sp. 3268 | reverse complement strand
GCGATCTCCGCCCACAAATCATCCGGAAGCAGCTTCTTCACCATGAAGCCAAACTCAAGCCGACATGGTTAACAAACGGTTTTGTTAGGCGCTCTAAGCCGGTAGTTAGGCAGAACTCTACCGTCAGCTTTTCACCGGATGCCGGGTCGTTGGCTGCGATTTTCTCGATAAGCTTTCGTTGTTACGAGTATGTAGTTTGTGCGACAAGTTGCAGCAGCGGGAGGGGCGGATGAGTTCAGATCAAGTCAAGAATGAGATTCGACGTTTCCTAAAATCAGACGATAAGTTAGCGCTCTGCCTGAGGGGAAAATGGGGCGTCGGCAAGACCTACACTTGGGATGCCCTGCTTGCAGAAGCTTTCGGGAACGACACCGTCAGCCCGCAAAAGTATGCCTACGTCTCCCTATTTGGACTCGAGACCCTCAGCGATGTCAGAAAGTCGGTATTCGAACATACCGTTGGAGCGGCCTCCTTCAGAGAGACGAAAGATCTGGAAGCCACCTTCAGCAGCATTTCCGAGCGGGTGGCGCAACTCGCCTCCAAATGGAGGGCCGGGATAGGTATCATCCGCGGCGTTCCAGTCGTGGCCGATTACGGCGGCCTCGTCGAAGCCGGCTTCCTGGATGTACGGGACCAGATCGTGTGTTTCGACGATCTCGAGCGCATGAGCGATGGCCTCGATCTCAAAGACGTTCTAGGTCTGATCTCGTTCCTCAAAGAGAAGAAGCGCTGTAAGGTTGTCCTTCTGCTGAACAGTGATGCCTTGAAGGAACAGGATGCTGACGATTTCCGCGTGCAACTGGAGAAAGTCATCGACATAAACCTTGAATACGACCCGACCTCCGCAGAGGCGATCGAAATTGCAATACCGAACCGCTCAACGCTGAGGAGTAGGCTTGTTGCCGAATATGCGACCACGTTGGGGATCACGAACCTTCGCACGGTGTTCAAAAGTCTCCGGATATGTGAACGGCTTGAAGAGGTGCTGAAAGGGTACGACGAGCGGGTTATAAGTCAGGCTTTCCACAGCGCATGCCTTTTTGCATTTGCCCTCTATCAGCCGAACGACGCTCCTCCACTGGAAACGATTTTGAAGAACCGCCCCTATTCAGACCTTTTCGGCAATAAGGAGGAAAAGACCCCTGAGCAGATCCAGCACGCCGAGCTTCTTCGTCGGTACCGATTCCTGAAGGTCGATGGCCTTGATCTCGTCGTATTCAATAGCATTCGCACTGGTGTTTATGCGGATGAGCTCATCAAGAGGGAGGCTGACCTTATAGCCGCCCAGCTCGACCTGAATGACAAAGACGCTGCTTTCACGAAAGCATGGGACATCTACCATGACTCTTTCGATGACAACGGCGAGGAGTTCGCGCAAGCGTTAAAGCAGTCGATAGCCGAAAACGCTGTAGCGATAAGTCCAAGCAATTTGTCGGCCTCAATCGCGACCCTGAAGCAACTTGGTCATGGCGAAGGCACCAATGACATCATCGCCGCCTATATCGGGAGTAGAGGGGAAGGAAAGGAGTTCTGGGTCGGAGACCCGATATTGCCCCGTTTCAATGTCGAAGATCCCGATGTCAAAGCCGCGTTCGCGAGTAAGGCGGCCGAGTTTGCAGACAATAGGACACTTGAGGAAGTGGCGACATCCATCGTCAGGCAGAGCGGTTGGGATAACAGCGATCTCGATTATCTGGACCAGAAAACGGCCGAGGACTTCTACAAAGCGATTAAAGAGGCAAAGGGTGAGCAGCTACGACTTCTCGTCTACGGTCTGACTTACTTCCGGAACGTCGGTAACCCAGATCCCAGGATGTCGAGCATCACCACGAAAGCGATTGAGGCCCTGCAAAGACTGGGAAGGGAAAGCGAAATCAACCGTCTCCGGGTGAGCAAGTTCGGTGTCGAGGTGCCTGCTGCCTGATACAAAATGTTTAGGAGTTGTCGATCGATGAATGTCCGCTTTCTCGCATAGCTTCCCGAAGCGGTTATTCCGCTTCCCCCGAAAGCGACTCCTGCAGCACCATAAGGTGGCGACGCACTTTCAAGAGCACGCTTCAATTTCGCCCCTAGACCAACGGCCAATTGATCGATTGCGGCCGCCGATTGATCGCCGCTGCAAAAGAAGCCGGCGATTATGGTCGCGAATGGCGGCTCGCTGCAAAAGGTGAGCCCCACGCTCTACCGCCCGCAATCCGTTGCGTCGCGCGGGCTTGAGGCCTCTCCGGCAGGCCGTTCTTCCCTGCAAAATGAACAGCCCCCCTATAGGTGGACGAGACCGAGGTCGACCTTGCCGGCGCCTCGGTGACGACCGCGCTTGTCATTCCCGACCGGGCGATCTGCCTCGGCGTGGCCAGCCGTATTCTCGTGGCCATCACCGGCGCCAGCGCCTGTCGCATCGGGACCGCCGGCGAGGCGGGCAAGTTCGGCGACGGGCTCGGCGGGGCGATCGGCTCCACCAATATCGGCGTCATCGGCCCGCAGGCCTTCTATGCCGATACGGCGGTCACCGTCTCTGCCATCGGCGGCGTCTTCTCCGGCGGCCGGGTGCGCCTCGCCCTGAGCACGCTGGTGCTCACCGCGCCCGGCGGCCCCGACCCCGAGCCCTCGACCGGCCGCGTGCTGCTCGCCGGCCGCCAGCCCGAGGGCGCCTCCCTTCTCGCCGGCCGATCGCCGGACGATTCCCATTCGCAACTTTCAGGAAAGGTCAGCTGATGTCGGGCGAAATCGAACTCGCGCCGCAGCGCGCGCTCACCCATCTCGTCGGGCATGACGTGGACGGCTATTGGGGGCGGCATTCCCTGGCCTCAATCCGCAGCCTCTCCGGGGCGCTGCCGGCCAATGCGGCCAGCTATCCGCTGCGGGGCGGCGGCGAGTATTACGGCCAGGTCGCCACCAATTGCCGCATCGCCACCGCGCAGGCCTCGGATGGCGGCATCAGCGTGTTCACCCGCAACCGCCACACCCTGCGCGCCGATGTCACCGAACTCGCGGTGCGCCTTCCCAACTGGTTCGCCATGCGCAACGGCGACAAGTTCGAGACCGCGGTCCAGGCGCAGACCGCGGTTTCGGTCTCGATCGAATATCCCGCCGGCATGCTGGTGCTGATGACGTTCAACGGGGCGTCGCAAGGCTTCATGGATGCTGGCGGCGAGATCTGCACCGATTTCCTGCCGATCAGCCTGCCAGCCGGAACCGAGATCAAGATACGCATCGCCCTGTTCAGCTCGACCGGCTACATCCACGCCAATTTTCGCCAGAACGACTATGCGGCCGAGGGCTCGACCGGTTCGACCGCCCGTGTCGGCGACCTGACGCGGCGCTTTGGCACGCCCGATCCCGCCACGCGCTCGGTCGGCACCTGGCCGATCGGCATCATCGCCCGCACCACCCATGGGGGCGTGCTGGGGATCGGCGACAGCATCGTCGAGGGCACCGGCGATTCCTATGCCGCCGCCGACGCCACCGACGGCGGCTTCGGGCTGATCGGCCGCGCGGTGTCCGGCACCCATGCCTATATCAGCGGCGCCATGGCCGGCGACGATATCGAGACCATCCTCAAGAGCTGCGCCAAGCGCCTGTCGCTGGCCCATTATGTGAAGAACATCATCTTCGAGCACGGGGTGAACAGCATCGCCGGCGGCGCCAGCCTGGGCGGGATAAAGGCCAACATGCTGGCGCTGTGGGAGCGCGGCGGCCAGAGCGCGCGATCCGGCTCCCGCCTGTTCCAGACCACGATCACGCCGGAGACCAATTCGACCGACAGCTGGGCGACGCTGGCGAACCAGACGGCGCGCACCAACTTCTCGATCTCCGGCGACGGGGTGCGCGAGCAGCTGAACGACTGGCTGCGCGACCGGGCGCCGATCCTCGCCGGCGCGCCGGCGGCGATCGGTGCCACCGGCGCCGTGCGGGCCGGCGAGACCGGCCACCCGCTCTACGGCGTGTTCGACGTCGCCGACGTGCTGGAGAGCAGCCGCAATTCCGGCAAGTGGAAGGTCGACGGCGCGGCGGG
Source organism: Ancylobacter sp. 3268 (assembly GCF_031456575.1). Lineage (NCBI taxonomy): Bacteria > Pseudomonadati > Pseudomonadota > Alphaproteobacteria > Hyphomicrobiales > Xanthobacteraceae > Ancylobacter > Ancylobacter sp. 3268. Next base: position 259,198 of record NZ_JAVDUX010000007.1, on the reverse strand, counting down.
CACCTACACGACCGACGGCATCCACCCGACGCGCTTCGCCAACCTGGCGGTGGCGGCGTCCGGCGCCATCGACGTGTCGCAATTCGCCTGACCGCCGTCGGCCTGTCGTTGGTTCGCCGCCGCCCTCCGGGCGGTTTTTTTGTGCCGGTGCATCAGGAGATCGCCATGCCGCGCAACGTGAACGAGGCGGGCCTCGCCCTCATCAAGCAATGGGAGGGCAGGCGGCTCACGGCCTACAAGGATCCGGTGGGGGTCTGGACCATCGGCTACGGCCATACCGACGACGCCGGGCCGCCGGCGGTGAAGCGGGGGCTGAAGATCACCGAGGCGCAGGCCGAGGCGATGCTGCGTGCCGACCTCGTCCAGTATGAGGCGGCGGTCGAGGCGGCGGTGACGGTGCGGCTCACCGACAACCAGTTCGCCGCGCTGGTCTCGTTCTGCTTCAATGTCGGGCCGGGGAATTTCCGCCGCTCGACGCTGCTCAAGAAGCTGAACGCCGGCAACCATGCCGCGGTGCCGGGCGAACTCGCCAAGTGGAACAAGGCGGGCGGCCGGGTGCTCGCGGGCCTCGCCAATCGCCGTGCCGCGGAGGCGGGACTATGGGCCAAAGGCGAGTTCGTCGCCTCCAACTATGTCGCGCCCGCCGCCAAGGCGGCGGCAACCGCCACCACCGCCGGCAAGGCGACGCTTGCCGCGTCGCTCGGCACCGTCGGGGCGGCGGTGGCGGAAGCGGCGCGGCAGCTCTCGCCCTTCACCGAAGCGTCGCAGATCGCCAAACACGCCTTCATCGCACTGACCGTGCTCGGCGTCGCCGTCGCGCTCCATGGTGCCCTGCGTCGCGCCCGGGAGGATGCGGGGCTGGCCTGATCCGCTCGCCTGACAAGCGGATGCCGCAATGGCATGCTCCCTCGCACGAGCCGCGCGCCCGCAACGGCGCGCGGCGATTCGTCGTGTGAAAGGGCCTGCCCGTGCGTCTGCTCGTCGTCGAAGACGATCCCGATCTCAACCGCCAGCTCACCGAAGCGCTGACCGATGCCGGCTATGCCGTCGATCGCGCGCATGACGGCGAGGAGGGGCACTTTCTCGGCGACAGCGAGCCTTATGACGCGGTGGTGCTCGACATCGGCCTGCCGAAGATGGACGGGCTCTCGGTGCTGGAAGCCTGGCGGCGCGACGGCAAGAAGATGCCGGTGCTCATCCTCACCGCCCGCGACCGCTGGAGCGACAAGGTGCAGGGCTTCGACGCCGGGGCCGACGACTATGTGGCGAAACCCTTCCACATGGAGGAGGTGCTCGCTCGCCTGCGCGCACTGCTGCGCCGCTCCGCCGGGCATGCGGCCAGCGAGCTGACCTGCGGGCCCGTGATGCTCGACACCCGCTCAGGCCGGGTGACGGTGGATGGCAAGGCGGTGAAGCTCACCTCGCACGAATACAGGCTGCTGGCCTATCTGATGCACCATGCCGGGCGGGTGGTGTCGCGCACTGAGCTGGTCGAGCATCTCTACGACCAGGATTTCGACCGCGATTCCAACACCATCGAGGTCTTCGTCGGCCGCCTGCGCAAGAAGCTCGGCATCGACGTGATCCAGACCGTGCGTGGGCTCGGCTACCTGCTCGCCATGCCGGACCCGCCGCGCTGATGCGTTCGCGCTCGCTGGCGCTCCGGCTTTTCGTCTCCGCCACGCTGGTTATCGTGGCGGTGCTCGCCGTGACCGGTTTCGTGCTGTCCACCGCCTATCAGCAGGCTGTGGAGCGGGCCTTCGACCGGCGGCTCGACGTCTATCTGAAAACCATCGTCGCCGACGTCGCCAATTCGACCGCCGGGCAGATGCCGGAGCCGACGACGCTCGGCGACCCGATCTTCTCGTTTCCGCTTTCCGGCTGGTACTGGCAGATCACCCGCCTCGACCGCACGGCCAAGGAGGTGAAAACCTCGCGTTCCATGCCCGAGGGCACGCTGCCGCTGCTGGTCGACAAGGGCACCGGAACCGATCTCACCGGTCTTCGGGAAGACTATGCGAAGGGGCCGGCTGACCAGCGGCTGCGCATCGTCGAACGGGTGGTCGATCTCGGCGACGACGGCCGCTATGCCATCGCGGTTGCCGCCGATGCCGGCGAGATCGACGACGAGGTCGAGGGGTTCGATACCGCGCTGTTGGTGACGCTGGCGGTGCTCGGCCTCGTCTTCCTGATGACGGTGGCATTCCAGGTGCTGTTCGGGCTGCGGCCGCTCAGGCGCATGCTGACCGCCCTCGCCGCCGTGCGCGAGGGGCGCGCCGAACGGCTGGAGGGCGACTACCCGGTCGAGGTGGCGCCGGTGGTGGCGGAGATGAACGCGCTCATCGACACCAATCGCGAGATCGTCGAGCGCGCGCGGACCCATGTCGGCAACCTCGCCCATGCGCTGAAGACGCCGATCTCGGTGCTGCAGAACGAGGCGGGGCGGATGCTGGCCGGCACGCCCGATTCGGTGCTCGCCACCAAGGTGCAGGAGCAGGCGGAGGTGATGAAGGGCCAAGTGGCGCATCATCTGGAGCGTGCGCGCATCGCCGCCCGCGCCCAGGTCGTCACCACGGTGGAGGAGGTGGGGCCGGTGGTCGAGAAGCTGGTGGCCTCGCTCGGCAAGGTCTATCGCCGGCGCGGCATCGATGTGGAGACAGAGGTCGCCGGCGGCGTGCGCTTTCGCGGCGAGCGGCAGGATCTGGAGGAGATCGTCGGGAATCTGGTCGACAATGGCTGCAAATGGGCGCGCACGCTGGTGGAGGTGAGCGTTCGGCCGGCGGTCGAGGGGCCGGGCCGGCGGGCAATCTTTGAGATCACCATCGACGACGACGGGCCGGGACTCACCGAGGTGCAGCGCGGCGAGGCGATGAAGCGCGGGCGCCGCCTCGACGAGACGCAGCCGGGCTCGGGGCTGGGGCTGTCCATCGTGTCGGAGCTGGTGGGGCTCTATGGCGGATCGCTCGCGCTCGACCGATCGCCTTTCGGCGGGTTACGCTGTGTGGTGCGGTTGCCGGCCGTATGAGACGGTGCAGCCGCGGTTTTGCCCAAATCCTCACGCCATCTGCGCCGCACCGCTCTGGTCTGGGGAATTTTCGGAAGGGATTCTTGATGCGCGTTACCCAATTCGTCGCCGTTGCGCTGATCGGCGCCACGCTTGCCGGCTGCACCGCCACGCAGGAAAATCCCAACATGGTCGGCGGTGCCGCGACGGGTGCCCTTGCCGGCGGCGTTATCGGCGCGATTGCCGGCCGCAACGTGGCGGGCGCTGCGATCGGTGCGTTGGCCGGCGGCCTGATCGGCGGCGCCATCGGCAGCGCGCTCGACGAACAGGACCGCCAGCGCGCCCAGCAGGCGGAGATGCAGGCGCTGGAATATGGCAATCCCGGCGCACCGGTGAGCTGGCGCGGCGACAACGGCAATTACGGCACCATCGTGCCAGGCCCGACCTATGCCCGCGGCGCCTCGCCGCGCTGCCGCGAGTTCACCCACACCATCTATATCGACGGCCAGCCGCAGACCGCGCGCGGCACCGCCTGCCGCAACCCGGACGGAACCTGGGCGCCGGTGGCGGGCTGAATGCGGTCCCCCGATCGGTCCGGATCGATCGGGTTGGTGGATGCTTCCATCGATCTTGCCGCCCGCTGGCTTATGCCGGCGGGCGGTTTTTGCTTGTGCGCCGCCTCACAGTCGCGTGAGCGCCGCCCGATTTCTCGCGTGACTGTGAGGCTGCGTCGATCGGACCGAGGTTGTTACGGATTGGCGGCGCCCGCTGCGTCGGCTACCTGAGCGCATTAGAGGAAAACTAATGTTGCTGTGGCTGGCCATATCCCTGATGACCGCCGCCGCCATCATGGCGGTGCTTTGGCCTCTGCGTCCCCGCGCCGGCGACGGCGTCTGCGACGGGCAGGCCGATCTCGCCGTCTATCGCGACCAACTGGCCGAGATCGAGCGGGACCGCGCCGCCGGCTTGATCGGTGCCGCCGAGGGCGAGGCCGCGCGCACCGAGCTTGCCCGGCGCATGCTGCGCGTCGCCGAGGCCGGTGCCGCCGAGATGGTGGCGAGCGGCGGCGACCGCCGGCGACGCGTGGCGGCGGTGGTGGCGCTCGTCGGCGTGCCGCTCTTTGCCGGCGGGCTGTATTTCGCGCTCGGATCGCCGCAGCAGGATGGCCAGCCGCTGGCGGCGCGGCTCGACGCGCAGCCGGGCCAGGCGGATGTCGCCATTCTGGTGCGCCGGGTCGAGGACCACCTGACCGCCAACCCCGACGACGGCCGCGGCTATGAGGTGATCGCGCCGGTCTATATGCGGGTCGGACGCTTCGAGGACGCGGCACGGGCGTGGACGAACGCCATCCGGCTGAACGGCTCCGATGCCCGGCGGCAGAACGGGCTCGGCGAGGCGCTGCTGGCGCAATCCGGCGGCGTCGTCACCGCCGAGGCCAAGGCGGCGTTCGAGGCGGCGCGGACGGCCGATCCAACCGATCCGCGGGCGCGCTATTTCCTCGGCCTCGCCGCCGAGCAGGACGGCCGGCCGCAGGAGGCGGCGGCGATGTGGTCGGCGCTCGCCGCCGATTCGCCGCCCGACGCGCCCTGGCAGCCGATGCTGGCCACCGCGCTGGCGCGGGTGGGCGTGCCCGTCAGCCCCGCGCCCGGGCCCAGCGCGCAGGATATCGTCGCCGCGCAGCAGATGAGCGCGGAGGAACGCGGCGCCATGGTGCGCGGCATGGTCGACCGGCTGTCGCAGCGGCTTGCCGAGAACGGCAATGATCTCGATGGCTGGCTCCGGTTGATGCGGGCGTGGAACGTGCTCGGCGAGAGCGACGAGGCACGAGCCGCTGCCGCCAAGGCGCGGGTACAGTTTGCCGCCGACACGCAGGCGCTCGGCCGCATCGATGCGCTTGCCCGCGAACTGGGGCTCGGGAGTTGAACGAATGACCCGCAAGGGCCGCCGCCTCGTCCTCATCTCCTCCGCGCTTGGCGTGCTGGCCGTCGCCGCCGCGCTGGTGCTGTTCGCGCTCAACGACACCATCGTGTTCTTCCGCTCGCCGAGCGAGATCGCGCAGGAGCACACGGCCCCGGGCACGCGGCTGCGGATCGGCGGGCTGGTGAAGGACGGCAGCGTGGTGAAAAGCGACAATGTGCATGTGCGCTTCGCCATCACCGACGGCGGCGCGGATGTCGAGGTCGCCTATGTCGGCATTCTGCCGGACCTGTTCCGCGAGGGGCAGGGGGTGATCGCGGAAGGGAAGCTGACCGGCCCCATGAGCTTCACCGCCGACAGCATTCTCGCCAAGCATGACGAGAAATACATGCCGCGCGAGGTGGTCGAGGCGCTGAAGAAGCAGGGTGTCTGGCAGGAGGGCGCCAACGGCGCACCGATCAAGGCGAGCCAAGGGAACTCCGTGCCATGAACCCCGAGATCGGCCATTACGCGCTGGTGCTGGCGCTCGCCGTCGCGATCCTGCAGACCGTGCTGCCGATCTGGGGCGCCCGCGCCAATGACGCGGCGCTGATGCGGGTGGGGCCTTCGCTGGCGCTGGCCTTTTGCGGCTTCGTCGCGCTGTCCTTCGCGGTGCTGGTGAGCGCCTATGTCCGCTCCGACTTCTCGGTGCTGAACGTCGTCGAGAACTCGCATTCGCTGAAGCCGCTGCTGTACCGGATCACCGGGACCTGGGGCAACCATGAGGGCTCGATGCTGCTCTGGGCGCTGGTGCTGGCGATCTTCGGTGCCACCGTCGCGCTGTTCGGCGGCAACCTGCCGGCGCGGCTGAAGGCGAACGTGCTCGGCGTGCAGGGGTCGATCGGCGTTGCCTTCATCGCCTTCCTGCTGCTCACCTCCAATCCGTTCGCCCGCGTCATCCCGGCACCGGCTGAGGGCAACGACCTCAATCCGGTGCTGCAGGATATCGGCCTCGCGATCCATCCGCCGCTGCTCTATCTCGGCTATGTCGGTTTCTCGGTGACCTTCGCCTTCGCGGTGGCGGCGCTGATCGACGGGCGCATCGACGCCGCCTGGGCGCGCTGGGTGCGGCCCTGGGCGCTGGGGGCTTGGGCGTTCCTGACGCTGGGCATCGCCATGGGTTCCTACTGGGCCTATTACGAACTCGGCTGGGGCGGCTGGTGGTTCTGGGACCCGGTGGAGAACGCCTCGCTGATGCCGTGGCTTGCCGGCACGGCGCTGATCCACTCCGCCGTCGTCATGGAAAAGCGGGACGCGCTCAAGGTATGGACGGTGCTGCTCGCCATCCTTGCCTTCTCGCTGTCGCTGCTCGGCACCTTTCTGGTGCGCTCCGGCGTACTGACCTCGGTACATGCCTTCGCCACCGACCCGACGCGCGGCGTGTTCATCCTCGGCATCCTGGTGATTTTCATCGGCGGCTCGCTGACGCTGTTCGCCGCCCGCGCCAGCAGCCTGAGGCAGGGGGGGATCTTCGCCCCGATCTCCCGCGAGGGGGCGCTGGTGCTGAACAACCTGCTGCTCACCGCGGCGGCGGCGGCGGTGTTCGTCGGCACGCTCTATCCGCTCGCTTTGGAGGCGACGACCGGGGCGAAGATCACCGTCGGGCCGCCCTATTTCAACCTCACCATCGGGGCGCTCATGCTGCCGGTGGTGTTCGCCATGCCGTTCGGGCCGCTGCTGGCGTGGAAGCGCGGCGATCTCGCAGGAGCGGCGCAGCGCCTGATGCTCGCCTTCCTGCTCGGGCTGGTGGCGGCCGGCGTGGCCGCCTATGCGCAAGGCGGCGGGCCGGCGCTGGCACCGATCGGAATCGGGCTGGCCGCCTTCGTGTTCCTCGGTGCGGTGGTCGACATCGCCGAGCGGTCCGGCATCGGCCGACTGCCGGCAGCGACTGCCTTCGCACGCTTCAAGGGCCTACCGCGTGCGGCGATGGGGGCGGCGCTGGCGCATGCGGGCGTCGGCGTCTGCCTGTTCGGCATCGTCGCCGAGACCAGCTGGAACCATGAGACGATCCTTGGCGCCAAGGTCGGCGACAGCTTCCCGGTCGGGCGCTACGAACTGACGCTGGCCCGCGTGGAGCCGCGCACCGGGCCGAATTATCGCGAACTGGTCGGGGTGTTCGACATCCGCCAGGGAGGGAACAGCGTCGGCAGCATCGAATCGTCGAAGCGCCTGTTCACCGCCCGCAACATGCCCACGACCGAAGCCGGCATCCGCACCTTCGGCTTCAGCCAGCTCTATGTCAGCCTCGGCGACGAATTGCCGGGCGTGGGCCTTGCCATCCGCGCCTATTGGAAGCCGCTGGTGACGCTGATCTGGATCGGTGCCATCATCATGGCGCTGGGCGGCACGTTGTCGCTGAGCGACCGGCGACTGCGCGTCGGCGCGCCGAAACCGGCGCGCAAGGCGGCACCAGTGGCCAAGCCGGTGGCCGCGGAATGAGCCGGGTGCGCAGCCTGATTGCCGGATTGGCGCTGCTCGTCGCCGGGGTGACGCCGCTCCATGCCGTGCAGCCGGACGAGGTGCTCGCCGACCCGGCGCAGGAGGCGCGCGCGCGGACGCTGTCGAAAGAACTGCGCTGCATGGTCTGCCAGAACCAGTCCATCGACGATTCCGACGCGCCGCTTGCCAAGGATCTGCGCCTGCTGGTGCGCGAGCGGATACGTGCCGGCGACGACGACCGGGCGGTGCTCGATTTCCTTGTCGCCCGCTATGGCGAGTTCGTGCTGCTGCGTCCGACCTGGCATGGGGCCAATGCGATCCTGTGGACCGCGCCGTTCCTGATCCTGATCGGCGGCGGGCTTGCGATCTGGCTGCGCGCCCGTGGTCGCCGTGCCGCGCCGGAGCCTGTATCCGCGCTCTCGGCCGAAGAACGGCGGAAGTTTGACGCGTTGATGTGCAAGCCGGACGACAGCATTACAAATGTTTAAGCTCCCAGCCAGCCTGCGTTAAGGCGACGGCATCTAGGTTCTCGTTCAAGCCTCTCCGAGAGGCAGCGAAGGTCGATGAACGAGGACAGACATATGTCGCGCAACGCGCTTCCCGAAACCAAGACGTCCACCCTGCGCAAGAGCCGCAGCCGGCTGCTCGCCGGCGTGTTCACCCTGGCGCTCGCCGGCGGTGCTGTCGGCGCTTTCGTCATGCCGGAGACGGTGACCCCGGCCTTCGCCCAGATTACCACCAACCAGCCGACCAACACCTTCTCCTTCGCCGACATCGTCGAGAAGGTCTCGCCCGCCGTGGTGAGCGTGAAGGTGAAGAAGGACGCGGCCGACGAGGTGGCGGCCAATGACGACGAGCCTGGCGCGCAGAACGTGCCGCCGCAGATCGAGCGCTTCATGCGCCGCTTCGGTTTCGGCCCCGGTGGTCCGGGCGGCCCCGGTCGTGGCCCCGGCCCGCAGGGCCATGGCCGCGTGGTCGGCCAGGGTTCCGGCTTCTTCATTTCCGGCGACGGCTATGTCGTGACCAACAACCATGTGGTCGATGGCGCCTCCGAGGTCGATGTGACCACCACCGACGGCAAGAGCTACACGGCCAAGGTGATCGGCACCGATCCGCGCACCGACGTCGCGCTGCTGAAGGTCGACGGCAAGGACAACTTCCCGTGGGTGAAGCTGGCCGGTGCGCCGCCGCGCGTCGGCGACTGGGTGGTTGCCGTCGGCAATCCGTTCGGCCTCGGCGGCACGGTGACCGCCGGCATCGTCTCGGCCCGCGGCCGCGACATCGGCTCCGGCCCCTATGACGACTTCATCCAGATCGACGCGCCGATCAACCGCGGCAATTCGGGCGGCCCGACCTTCGGCCTCAATGGCGAAGTCATCGGCGTGAACACCGCCATCGTCTCGCCCTCGGGCGGCAATGTCGGTATCGCCTTCGCCATCCCGTCGGAAACGGTGTCGGAAGTGGTGGACGCCCTCAAGAGCGGTGGAACGGTGGCGCGCGGCTATGTCGGCGTCCAGATCCAGCCGGTGAACGAGGACGTCGCCGAAGCACTCGGCCTCAAGGATGCCCAGGGCGCGCTGATCGCCCAGGTGCAGCCGAATACGCCCGGCGAGAAGGCCGGCCTGAAGGCGGGTGACGTCGTCACCGCCATCGACGGCAAGGAGATCAAGGACTCCCGCGAGATGTCGCGTGAGATCGCCAGGCTGAAGCCGGGTACCAGCGTGAAGCTGAGCGTGCTGCGCGACAGCAAGCCGATCACCGTGTCGGTAAACCTCGAGCAACTGCCCACCGATGTCGCCTCCAACGACCAGAAGGACGGCGAGCAGGAGAAGGGCGACCGCAACACTCCTCGTCTCGGCCTGTCGTTGGCTCCCGCCAAGGGCGTCGCCGGTGCCGGCGAACAGGGCGTGGTGGTGACCGAGGTCGACCCGAATGGCCCGGCCGCCGAGCGTGGCATCAAGGCGGGCGACGTCATCCTCGACGTCGGCGGCAAGCCGGTCTCCAGCCCGGCGGACGTGCGTGCCGGCCTCGCCGATGCCCGCAAGGACAACCGCAAGGCCGTGCTGATGCGCGTGAAGTCCGAGCAGGGGACGCGTTTCGTCGCCATCTCGCTCGGCCAGCAGCGCGGCTGATCGACCCCGATCGGTTCCGGCTGCGGTCCGTTCCGTCGCCCCTTGGGTTGTAGCCGGTCCGATGGCGCGGGGGTCCGAAAGGGCTCCCGCGTCTGTCGTTTGCGGGGAACGGCAAAGAGCGCCGCACGGTACCTCTACGATAGGCGGGAGACTGATTATGCCGTACATCATGTCGCAACCGACTTCCGCTGCCGATTCCCTTCGGCCGCCGGTGCGTCCCGCGGACGTCGCCGACGTGTCGACGGGGAGCGGTCCCTCCGCTGAAGACTTCACCATGCGTCTGCTCATCGTCGAAGACGACCGTTCCGCCGCCGACTATCTGCGCAAGGCGTTCCGCGAGGCGGGGCACATCGTCGACATCGCCGGCGATGGCGAGGAGGGACTCGCCCTCGCTCTCGACGGCGGCTACGACGTGCTGGTGGTCGACCGCATGCTGCCGCGTCGGGACGGGTTGTCGTTGATCACCGAATTGCGCGGGCGCGGTGACGCGACGCCGGTGCTGATCCTCTCCGCGCTCGGCCAGGTCGACGACCGGGTGACCGGCCTGCGCGCCGGTGGCGATGACTATCTGCCCAAGCCCTACGCTTTTTCCGAGCTGCTCGCCCGCGTCGAGGCCTTGGCCCGCCGTGGCGGGCCGCAGGCTGCGGATACGGTCTATCGCGTCGCAAATCTCGAACTCGACCGGCTGGCGCACCGCGTCACCCGAGCCGGTCAGGAAATCGTGCTGCAGCCCCGCGAGTTCCGGTTGCTCGAATATCTCATGCGCCATGCCGGGCAGGTGGTGACCCGGACCATGCTGCTGGAGAATGTCTGGGACTATCACTTTGATCCGCAGACCAACGTGATCGACGTCCATGTCTCGCGGCTGCGCTCCAAGATCGACAAGGGGTTCGATCCGCCGCTTCTGCACACGGTGCGCGGGGCTGGATATGTCGTTCGTGACATCGCTCGGTAGGCTCGTCCGTACCACGGCGTTCAAGCTGATCGCCGCCTATCTCCTCGTCTTCGCGGTCTTTGCCGGCTCGCTCATCGGCTATCTCGGCTGGCATACGCAGCGCCTTGTGACCCGTCAGGCGAGCGAATCCATCCAGGCCGACACCGACTTCATGAAAAGCCAGTTCGAGCGCGGCGGCATTTCGCGGCTGGTGCAGGTGGTGAACCGTCGATCGCGCGCGCCCGATGCCGGGCTTTTGCTGCTGACCAGCTTCAACGGCGAGCCGCTGGCCGGCAATGTGCTGAACCTGCCGTTGAATTTCCTGTCGCAAGAAGGCTGGCAGGAGATCGACTATCTGCGCTCCGACGATGCGGTCCGACCGCCGAGCCGGGCCCTGGTGCATGTCATCTACCTGCCCGGCGAGTTCCGGCTGCTGATCGGCCGCGACATCGTCGAGCGCGAGGAACTACGCAAGATCATCATCGGCCCGGTGGTGTGGGGGCTGGCGCTGCTGGTCGTGCTCGGTGTGGCCGGCGGCATCTTCGTCACGCGACGGGTGCTCAAGCGCATCGACCAGATGACCGCTACCTCGGAGAGCATCATGGCCGGCAACCTGTCCGGCCGCCTTTCGGTGGCCGGCACCGGTGACGAGTTCGACCGGTTGGCCTTGAGCCTCAACGCCATGCTGGAGCGCATCGAGGCGCTGATGATCGGCCTGAAGCAGGTATCCGACAACATCGCCCACGACCTCAAGACCCCGCTCACCCGGCTGCGCAACCGCGCGGAGGACGCGCTGCGCACCGCCCGCACCGAGGACGACTGGCGAGCGGCGACCGAACAGACCATCGACGAATCGGACGGCTTGATCCGCACCTTCGACGCGCTGCTGATGATCGCGCGGGTGGAAGCAGGCCAGGGGCAGTCGGCGATGCGGCCGGTTGATCTCGCCGAAACGGCGACGGGCGTCGCCGAACTCTATGAGCCGCTCGCCGACGAACAGGGGCTCGATCTCGACGTGGCCATCGACGGGCCGTTGATGGTGCGAGGCGTGCGGGAACTGCTCGGGCAGGCGCTGTCCAATCTCGTGGACAATGCGATCAAATACGGTGCGCCGGACATGCCGGGTGAACGCGGCCGCATCGTTATCGCCGCCAGCCGCGAGGGCGATACGGTTCGTCTTGCCGTCGCCGATGGCGGCGCGGGCATTCCGCCCGAAGAGCGCGCACGTGTGCTGCAACGCTTCGTAAGGCTGGAGAAGAGCCGGACCCAGCCGGGCTCGGGGCTGGGCCTGTCGCTGGTCGCCGCGGTGGTGCAGCTGCATGGCGGTTCGATCCGCCTGGAGGACAACGGGCCGGGGCTGCGCGTGTCGATCGAGCTGCCCGCAGAGCTTGAGGTGGCGGATCCTGGCGCTACCTCACCGGACGATGCAGCACTTTGACAATTCTTTGCCTATAGAGTGGGCGGTGAATTGGAGGTGCGCGGACGATATGGCGGAGCGACAGGGCAGGCGAAAGGCGGCACGGAAGGAACAGAACGGGTTGGCGGCCCGCATGCGCGCGGGGGTGGGGCTGCCGGATGTTCCCAAGGCGCCGCATCCGCTCATGGCTCTGGTCGACAACGCAGAGGACAGCATCCGCCACGGCCTTGCCGGGCAGCTGGCGGCGTATCCCGACGCCGCGGCCGTGCTGGCGAATGTATGCGTCCATTCCCCCTTTCTTTCCGAGCTGATCCGTCGTGACCCGGCCCGCTTGCTGCGGCTGCTGGACACCGATCCTGCAGCCGGTCTCGCCGGCGCGCGCGCGGCCATGGCCGAGGCGGTGCAGGCCGCTACCGATGAGGCCGTGGTGATGGCTGCCTTGCGGCGGCTGCGCGCCGAGACAGCGCTCGCCGTCGCGCTCGCCGACATCGGCGAGGTGTTCGATCTTGCCGCCGTCACGGCCGAACTCACCGCGACCGCCGATGCGGCGATCTCGGCGGCCGTCGACTATCTGCTGCGTGAGGCGATCAGCGCCGGCAAGGCGCGGAAATTCACCCGTGGCGCCAGTGGTTATGTGGTGCTTGCCATGGGAAAGCACGGCGCGCGCGAGCTCAACTATTCCAGCGATGTCGACCTCATCGTCCTTTACGACCCGGTAAAGGCGCCGCTTCGCAAGGATGTCGAGGCGGCGCCCTTCTTCGTCCGGCTAACGCGCCAGCTGGTGCGGCTTATCCAGGAGCGGACGCCGGAAGGCTATGTGGCGCGCGTCGATCTGCGCCTGCGGCCGGATCCAGCCTCGACGCAGGCCGCGCTCTCGGTCGACAGCGCGCTCGACTATTATGAGCGCGAGGGCGCCACCTGGGAGCGCGCCGCCTATATCAAGGCACGGCCGATCGCCGGCGACCTCGCGCTCGGCGAGAGCTTCCTGAAGCAAATGGCGCCCTTCGTGTGGCGCCGTTCGCTGGACTATGCGGCGGTGGCCGACGTGCATGCGATGAAGCAGGAGATCAACGCCTTCCGCGGCCATGACGCGGTGGCCGTGGAAGGGCACAATGTCAAGCTCGGCCGCGGCGGCATTCGCGAGATCGAGTTCTTTGCCCAGACTCAGCAATTGATCGCCGGCGGCCGGGATCCCCGGTTGCGCACGCCGCGCACGCTGGAGGCGCTCGAACGCCTCGCCGAGGATGGCTGGATCGGCAAGTCCGCGCGCGAGGAATTGAGCGAGGCCTATGGTTATCTGCGCCGGGTCGAGCACCGGTTGCAGATGGTCGCCGATGAGCAGACTCACACACTGCCGGATGAGACCCAGCTATTGGCGGATTTCGCTGCCTTCATGGGCTATGCTTCGCGCGAGGCGTTCGCGGCCGAACTGACCCGGCGGCTGACGCGCGTGCAGCGTCACTATGCGCGCCTGTTCGAGGACGCTCCGCCGCGTGCTGCCGTAGAGGGGCGGCTGGAATTTCCCGCCAAGACCGACGACCGTGAGACGCTGGCGACGCTGCATCGGCTGGGTTACCAGCAGCCGCAGCAGGCCAGCGTCACTGTGCGTGGCTGGCTGGCGGGGGAGCCGCGCGCGCTGCACAACGCGACCGCGCGCGAGCGGCTTGCCGCCATCGTGCCGTTGCTGCTGGATGCGCTGGCGCGCGGGGGGGAGCCCGATCTGGCGCTTATCGCCGCCGACCGCTTCTTTCGCCAGCTTGCTACCGGGCTGCGGCTCTTCTCGGTGCTGGCCCGCAATCCCGACCTCGTGCGCCTGCTCGCCACTATTCTTTCAACCGCGCCGCGGCTTGGCGAGATCCTCGCCCGGCGGCCGGGGCTGTTCGACGCGCTGCTCGATCCCGCTTTTTTCGGCCCGCTGCCGGACGAGGTGACACTGGAGGCGCGGCTGCGGGGGCAACTCGCCGAGGCGAGCGACGAAGAAGACTTGCTCGACCGCGCCCGCCGCTTCCGCCAGGAGCAGCATGTGCTGATGGGAGTGCGTGTGCTCTCCGGCACGCTGCCGGCGGAGCAGGCGGGCGATGCCTTCGCGCGCCTGGCAGACGTGGTGATCCGGGTTCTGGGCGAGGCGGTGATCGACCGCTTCCGCGAGGCGCACGGCGTGCTGACCGGAGGCGAGGTGGCGGTGCTCGCCATGGGCAAGCTCGGCGGCCGCGAGATGACCGCCGGCTCCGATCTCGATCTCATCGTGCTTTACGATTTCGACGATGCGGCGCCGGAATCCGACGGTCCGCGCGCGCTGCACGGCACGCAATATTATGCCCGGCTGACCCAACGACTGGTGAGCGCGCTCACCACCCCGACCAATGCCGGCCGGCTTTACGAAGTCGACCTTCGCCTGCGTCCCTCCGGCCGGGCCGGCCCGATCGCCACGCGGTTGCCGGCCTTTGAAGTGTATCAGGCTGAGGAGGCCTGGACCTGGGAGCATATGGCGCTGACGCGGGCGCGAGTGGTGCTGGCGGCGCCGGCCTTCCGCGGGCGGGTGGAACAATCGATTTCAGAGGTGTTGCGCCGCAGGCGCGACCTGGTGCGCCTGGCGGCCGATATCCTCGACATGCGCTTGGCCATCGCCGAAGAAAAGGGCGATGGTCAGGCCTGGGATCTGAAATACACCCAAGGCGGTTTGGTCGACCTCGAATTCCTCGCGCAGTTTCTTGTGCTCGCGCATGGCGCGGCACATCCCGAGATCATGCAGACCTCCACGGTGCGGGTGCTGGCGAGTGCGGGGAGGGCGGGGATTCTCGACCCGGTCGACACACAATTGCTCACCCGCGCCTGCTCCCTGCTGCACGATCTGACGCAGGTGCTGCGCCTCGCCGTGACCGACGCGTTCGATCCGGCGCTTGCGAGCCCCGCCCTTCGCCAATTGCTGGCCCGCGCGGGCGCGATGCCTGATTTCGCCACCCTCGATGCGCATCTGCGCGAAACGCAACAGGAGGTTAGGAGCGTGTTTCTCCGCCTGTTGTCAGGCCCGCAGAACCGGAGGCAACGTTGAGCCTCGGCTCGCCGCCAGCTTTTCCGCGACATGATCGCCGATGGCGAGGCTGGCGGTGAGACCCGGGGATTCGATGCCGAACAGATTCACCAACCCCGGCACGCCATGCTCGGTCGGCCCGTCGATGCGAAAATCGGCGGCGGGGGCGCCTGGCGGGGTTATCTTCGGCCGGATGCCGGCATAGGCAGGCATCAGCGCGGCGTCCGGCAATGCCGGCCAATAGCGACGTATCGCATGATAGAAACGCTCGGCACGGACCGGGTCGACATCGTAATTGAGGGTGTCGATCCATTCGGTGTCGGGCCCGAAGCGCGCCTGCCCGCCGAGATCCAATGTGAGGTGGACGCCAAGGCCTGCCGCTTCCGGCACGGGGTAGATCAGTCGTGAGAAGGGCGCGCGGCCGGGCAGGGAATAGTAGGAGCCTTTGCAGAGATAGGCCGTCGGCGCGTGGCGTTGGTCGAGCCCCTCGATGGCGCCCGCCAGTGCGACGGCACCATGGCCGGCGCAGTTGACGAAGGTCGCGGCGAGGAGCGTCATCGGCTCGGCACCTCCGACATCGAGGAGGATGCCGTCAGGCGTGACGGCGCCGCCGCGGATCGGAGCGTTGAAGGCGAGGGCACCGCCGCGGTCTTCCAGATCGCCCTGCAGCGCCAGCATCAGGCCGTGGCTGTCGATGATGCCGGTGGAGGGGGACAGCAGGGCAGCGTCTGCCCTGAGCGCCGGTTCTATTTCCCTCAGCGTCCCGCGATCCAGCGGCTCCAGGTCGGTGACGCCACACGCGATGGCCTGGGCGCGGATGGCATCGAGCCTGACGATTTCCCCCTCGCCATTGGCGACGATCAGCTTGCCGCAGCGCTTGTGGCCGATGCCGCGCTCGGCGCAATAGGCATAGAGCGCCTCGCGGCCGGCGACGCAGAGGCGGGCCTTCAGCGATCCGGGCTTGTAGTAGATGCCGGCATGGATCACCTCGCTGTTGCGGGCCGAGGTTTCCGAGCCGATCAGGCCTGCGGCTTCCAGTACCAGCACGTCCCGCCCGGCGAGTGCCAGAGCCCGCGCGACCGCCAGCCCGACCACCCCGGCGCCCGCCACCACGCAATCGACGGGAACGGCTTCATCAATATGCGGCGCGGGCATGCAGTTCGATCCGGTGTGCGATGAGGGCGAAACTAGCTCGCCCCGGTCTCGTCCGACAACTCGCCGGCGGCGTTCCGGTACTGCAGGCCGGGGCGGCCATTCAGCGGCAGGCGGATGATGACCGTGGTGCCGACGCCTTCGGAGGAGCGGATGCGCATGGTGCCGCCGTGCAACTCCACGAGTGACTTGGCGATGGCGAGGCCGAGGCCGGATCCCTTGTGCGTCTTGGTGAACTGGCTTTCCACCTGCTCGAACGGCCGGCCGATCTTTGCCAGCGCGCTTCGCGGGATGCCGATGCCGGTATCCTCGATGACCA
This sequence comes from Ancylobacter sp. 3268, assembly GCF_031456575.1. Lineage (NCBI taxonomy): Bacteria > Pseudomonadati > Pseudomonadota > Alphaproteobacteria > Hyphomicrobiales > Xanthobacteraceae > Ancylobacter > Ancylobacter sp. 3268. The sequence goes on along the minus strand of NZ_JAVDUX010000007.1, from coordinate 242,814 downwards.
GCAGCGCCGACTGCTTGGTGCGGCGGGTGCGCAGGGTGATGCGACCGTGCTCGGGGGTGAACTTTATGGCGTTGGAGATGAGGTTCAGCGCGATCTGCTTCAGCGCCCGCCTGTCGGCCTCTACCGTGAGCTCGGGATCGGCTTCGGAGACCACGGCCAGCTTCTTCTCGTCGGCGCGCACCGACATGACGCGGATGGCATCGGTGACGATTTCGTCGAGCTTGGTCGGCTGCAGGGTCAGCTGCATGCGGCCGGCCTCGATGCGCGACATGTCGAGGATGTCGTTGATGACGTCGAGCAGGTAGCGGCCGGAATCGCGGATGTCGCGGCAGTATTCGTTGTACTTCTCGCTGCCGAGCGGGCCGAAAAGCCCGCTCTCCATCAATTCGGAGAAGCCGATGATGGCGTTGAGCGGCGTACGCAGCTCATGACTCATATTGGCGAGGAATTCCGACTTGGCGCGGTTGGCGTCCTCGGCCTTGGTCTTTTCGTCGGAGTAGTTCTGCGCCAGCTCGGCGAGCTGCAGCGCCTGCATCTCCAGCGTCTGCTGCGACTTGCGCAGGTCGGCGACCAGGGCCATCAGGCGCTTCTCATTGTCCATCAGGCGCTCTTCGTGGCGCTTCAGCGTGGTGATGTCGGTGCCGACCGAGACATAGCCGCCATCCTTGGTGCGGCGCTCGGCGATCTTCAGCCAGCGGCCTCCCTCGATCTGCGCCTCGAAGGAGCGGGCGCCTTCCTCGGGCCGATCCTCGGAGCGCAGCGGGATGCGCACCACCGGCTGGCGCAGCTGCGTTGCGATGGTATCGAAGGGCGTGCCGGGCGCGAGCGTGGTGTCGCCGAAGCCGTGCAGGGTCTGGAACTTCGAGTTGGACAGCACAAGCCGGTTGGAGCTGTCCCACAATACGAAGGATTCCGAGATGCTCTCGATGGCGTCGCGCAGCCGCATGTCGGCGGTGGCGGTGCGCTCGGCGAGGCGGCGCTCCTCGGTGACGTCGACGGCGATACCGATCAAATGCGGCGGCTCGCCATTCTCCTGCGGCACGACTTCCGCCCGCGCGCGCAGCCATACCCAATGGCCATCGGCGTGCCGCATGCGGAACACACGCTCGATGATGCGGCCCGGCTTGTCGGCGATTTCCTTCGCCACGTCGTAGAGGTCGACATCGTCGGGATGCACGAGACCGCTGACGTCGCCGAAGGAGACCAGTTCGTCGCGCGGCGCCAGGCCGAGCATCTCGAACATCGATTCCGACCAGAACATGCGCCCGCGGCCCATGTCCCAGTCCCACAGGCCGCAGCGGCCGCGCGACAGCGCGGTGTCGATGCGCGCGCGGACGGTGTCGTAGATGCCGTCGGCCTCGCGGGCACGGGTCGCCTGCCAATGGAAGGCGAAGCCGAGGATCAGCAGAACGCCGCCGGTGGTGGAGAGCAGCGTGACGGTGAGGATGGTATCCGACTGCCAGGTCGACAGCGCGCCGGCGAGTGGCTGGATGGCCACCAGCTGCAGTGGCTGGCCGGGAATGTTGCGGACCGTGGCAAGGGCGTCGCGGCCATCGCCCAGCGTGACATCGAGCACGCCAGCGCTCTCGGCGAAGATCGTCAGTGCCTGGGCATTGGCCAGGACGAAGCGGAAATCCGCGATAATGTCTGGATTATCGTCGCTGGAGGCGCGGACATTGCCGCTCGCATCGGCGAGTGCGTAACGTCGGCGCGCCTCGGTGGCGCGAACCGGCAGGCTGGCCTTCAGGGATTCGGCCAGCGCGGCCGGGTCGGTGCCGCCCTGCGCCTGTCGCGGTCCCTGCCCCTGATGCTGGCGCAGATCGCTGGCGACGGCGAGGGTGAACAGCGCCAGCTCGTCCTTGGCGTCGGTGATGGAATCAGCGCGATAGGCACGGATCTGCACGACGGCAGCCACGGCGACGATGGCGATGAAGGCGACGATGAGCGCCGGCACCGCCCTGCGCATGAAGGGTTCGGCATCGACGAGCCGCTGATAGGCGGGTCGAGCGACCGAGCGAGCCAGACCGCGCATGGCCTGAACGCGCACGGACGCGCCCGCAGCGTTGGCGCGTGCCATCGCCGGTCTCCCCCAATCATTCTTGCCCTGATCCCAGTACCCGACGTGACCATCCCAGCCCGCCGAATCACTGACGATTTGAATCGAAACGGCCCCTGCCTGTCCAGAGTCTCTGGGAGTCAAGTTAACGATTCAGCAACTTTGAGGGGTGGCGTTCGGCCCAAGTCGAGTCGTGTCAGACAGTTACGCCGGGATGGCGCATCAGCCGCATGGACGATGGTCCGATCGGAATGCTATTGCCGCTGCGTAGAAAGCTCCAGAAGGGAGAAAATGATGACCGATATATGGTTCCGCACCGGCGAAGCGACGGTTCTTGCGGCCGAAGGCCAGTTCACCGACGCCATGCCGGAGATCCTCATCGGCTCGGTTCGCGGCCCCGCCGGTCACGCCTTTGCCTCCATGATGGGCCAGGCGGCGGGCCATACCCGCATGTTCGTCATCCGCGACCTCAACCAGATGGTGCGGCCGGCGACGATGATGACCTCCAAGGTCACCATTCCCTCGGCGGCTTATGTCGAGCTGCTGGGCGGCGTTGTGCAGGCGGCGATCGGCGACGCCATCGTCGACACCCTGGCCGAGGGCATCCTGCCTAAGGATCAGGCCGACGAACTGTGCATGATCGTGATGGTGTGGCTCGATCCCCGCTGCCCGGAGGATCCGAACCTCGACCAGAAGGATCTCTACCGCACCAATTACGAGGCGATGAAGATCGCCATCGAGCGCGCCCTCACCGGCAAGCCGACCGCGGATGAGCTGATCGCCAACCGCAAGACGATCAAGCACTATGCGCTGGACGGGGTGGTGGACTACTGACGCCGATCAGCCAATGGGCGCGGCGCTGGCGTCGCGCCCGATGAGCCGGGTCTCGAAACGGCCGTCCTCCAGCGGGCTGGCAAGGGCGATCTGGCTGCGGCCGGCCTCCTTGGCGACATAGAGTGCCCTGTCGGCAGCCTGCACCAGCTGATAGGGCGTGCGCAGCCGGCGCTGCTGGCCGAAGCTGAACAGCGTCAGGCCGATGCAGATCGTCACCACGCCGAACGGGCTGCCGCGGTGGGGAACCGCGAGCCGGGCGACCGCTTCGACCATGCGCCCGGCGATGGAGAGGGCCTCGGCGGCGTCGAGGTCGACGAAGATGGCGGCAAATTCCTCGCCGCCATAACGGGTGACGATGTCCCGCGAGGGGCGGGCCACCTGCTGCAGCGCTTCGGCCACCGCACGCAGGCAGTCATCGCCGGCTTGATGGCCGTACAGGTCGTTGAACGACTTGAAGTAATCGACGTCGATCATCGCAAGGGCGATGCTGGGCCTCTCGCGCCGGCTGCGCCGGAACTCGCGTTCGAGGCACTTGTCGAACTTGCGGCGGTTCGGCAACTCGGTGAGGCTGTCGATCTCCGCCAGCAGCCGCAGGCGGCGATTGGCGACGATCAGATCGTGTTCGAGCACCCGGCGCTGGCGGATGGTGGCCTCCAGCTCGCGCTCCACCTCCTTCTGAAGGGTGATATCGACGCTGGTGGCCAGCATGCGGGCCGGCCGGCCGTCCGGCGTATAGTCGACGACCTTGCCGCGGCTGAGGATGAAGCGCCAGCTGCCATCCTTGTGGCGCAGCCGGTACGTGGCCTCGAAGTCGCTCCGCGTGCCGGCATGGATCTGCGCCATCGCCGCCTGCACCGTCTTACGGTCCGAGGGGTGCACGATGCGCCAGGGTTCGTCCTGATCGGCGAGTTCCCCCGGCGCATAGCCCAGCGCGCGCTTCCATTGCTGCGAGCGCCAGACGCGATTGGCGACGATGTCGTAGTCCCAGACCCATTGGCCGGCGACGTCCAGCGCGAAGCTCGACCGTTCGACCGCGCGGCGCAGGGCCACATGCGCCTCGACCACGGGGGTTACGTCGGTGACCGCCAGGGACACGCCGTCGTCGAGCCGGGCGGCGGCGAAGCGCAGGACATGCCGCCCGTCGTCGCGCTCGATGGTGAGATCGGCCTCTTTCGCCGCAATGGGCTCCGCCAGGCGATCGAGCACGGCATCGGCTCCCGGCAGCCAGGTGCCGAGAGCGGTGCCGATGAGTTCGGCTTCCGCTGCCGCGATCAGGCTGCGGAAGTGCCGGTTGCAGGCGAGAATCCGGCGCTGCGGATCAAGGGTGCAGAGCCCGACCGGCGCCAGTTCGTAGGCCGGCGCGGTGACCGGTGTGGGAAGGGGCTCGAACGCATCGGATGTCCTCTCGCCCATGATGGTCGACGGTCTTCCCTGCTGCACTGGCGGAACAGTATCACGACTGCATGCCCGCATGCGTGTGCGGTTCGGCAGGCCGGGCCATCCCTACGCCAGCGAGCGGGTGACGATGTCGGTGACGTCCGGCGACAGGCCGGACGTGCGGGCGACACGGCGCAGCGCCGCTTCCGCCTGTATACGCCGTCCGGCTTCCAGCACCCGCCAGCTCTTGAACGCCCCGAGCAGCCGTGCCGCCAACTGCGGGTTGGCGCTGTCGAGATCGAGCACCGTGTCGGTGAGGAAGTTGAAGCCGGCGCCGTCGGCGCGGTTGAACTGAGTCGGGTTTCCGGTGGCGAAGCTGCCAATCAGTGCCCGCACCCGGTTCGGGTTGCGCATCGAGAAGGCCGGGTGGCCGGTCAACTCCCGGACCCGGTCCAGCGTCGCCGGCTCGGCGATCTGCGCCTGGATGCCGAACCACTTGTCGATCACCAGCGGATCGTCGCGGAAGCGCTCGTAGAAATCGCCCAGCGCCTCGTCGCGCTGCTCCGGCGCGTAGTGGACCAGCGTCATCAGCGCCTGCAGGCGATCGGTCATATTGTCGGCGGCACGGTACAGGCCGAGGGCGCGGGCAATGCCGTCGCCGGTCCCGGCCTCCGCCAGCAGGCCGAGGCAGGTGTTGCGCAGCGTGCGCCGGCCGGCCGAGGCGGCGTCGGGGGAATAGGGGCCGGGAGCGGCGAAGCGCTCGAAGGCGCCGGCGAGAGGATCGGCGAGCGCGGTGCCGATGGCGCGGCGCAGGTTGCGCCGGGCGGCATAGACCGCGTCCGGATCGACATCGCGGCCGATCTCGCGGGCGATATCGCCTTCCGACGGCACCGTCAGCACCTGGCCGACAAAGGCCGGATCGAGCGCCGGGTCGGCGAGGCTCGCCGCCATGGCGGCGATCAGCGCCTCCGGGCCGGGCAGGTTGCGGCCGGAGGACACCGCCTGCGTCGCCTCGATGAGATAGGCAAAGGCGATGGTCTGCACCGCCTCGAAGCGGTTGAACGGGTCGCGATCGTGGCGGGCGAGGAAGACGAGGTCCTCGGTCGACAGGTTGCTGGCGAGCCGCACCGGTGCCGAGAAGCCGCGGTTGAGCGAGGGCACCGGGCGCTCGGGCACGTCGCGGAACACGAAGCTGTGCCGCGCGCTGTCGATGGTCAGCACGCCGCCCGCCGGCGAGGTGCCGTCGGCGAGGGTGAGCGGCAGGTCCTCTCCCGAGGGCGAAACGAGGCCGATGGCGAGGGGGATGAGCATCGGCTGCTTGTCCGGCTGGCCGGGCGTCGGCGGCAGGGTCTGCTCGACATCGAGCCGGTAGCTGTTCTCGGCCGGGTTCCACTCGCCGGTCACGGTGAGTTGCGGGGTGCCGGACTGGGCGTACCAGAGGGCGAAATGGGCGAGATCGGTGCCGGTGGCGTCGGCGAAGCAGGCGAGGAAGTCCTCTATGGTCGCCGCCTGTCCGTCATGGCGCTCGAAATAGAGGTCCATGCCATTGCGGAAGCCTTCCGGCCCCAGCAGGGTCTTCAGCATCCGCACCACCTCGGCGCCCTTCTCGTAGACGGTGGCGGTGTAGAAATTGTTGATCTCGCGATAGGTGCTCGGCCGCACCGGATGTGCGAGCGGACCGGCATCCTCGCTGAACTGGTAGGCCTTCAGAAGCCGCACGTCGATGATGCGCTTCACCGGCCGCGAGCGTTGGTCGGAGGAAAACTCCTGGTCGCGGAAGACGGTGAGGCCTTCCTTCAGGCACAGCTGGAACCAGTCGCGGCAGGTGATGCGGTTGCCGGTCCAGTTGTGGAAATATTCGTGGGCGATGATGCCCTCGATGCTGGCATAGTCGTTGTCGGTCGCGGTCTCCGGGGTTGCCAGCACGTATTTGTCGTTGAAGACGTTGAGGCCCTTGTTCTCCATCGCCCCCATGTTGAAATCGGCGACGGCGACGATGTTGAACACGTCGAGGTCGTACTCGCAGCCGAAGACCTCTTCGTCCCAGCGCATGGAACGCTTGAGCGCGTCCATGGCGTAGCCGGCCCGCGCGGTCTTGCCCGGCTCGACATAGATGCCGAGTTCGACCTCGCGCCCGGTAGCGGTGACGAAGCGGTCGCTGATGCGGTCAAGGCGTCCGCCGACCAGCGCGAACAGATAGCAGGGCTTCGGCCACGGATCGTGCCACACCGCGAAATGCCGGTCGGTGCCGGGCACCTCGCCCTCCTCGACCTTGTTGCCATTGCCGAGCAGCACCGGCGCTTCGGCTCGCTCGGCCTCGATGCGGGTGGTGTAGACCGCCAGTACGTCCGGCCGGTCCGGGAAATAGGTGATGCGGCGGAAGCCCTCGGCCTCGCATTGGGTGCAATAGGTGCCGCTGGAGCGATAGAGCCCCATCAGCTTGGTGTTGGCGGAGGGATCGAGCCGCGTCTCGATCTCCAGCACCAGCGGGCGCTGCGGCGGCGCCAGCAGGGTGAGCGAGGATGGGGTGACGCTGTAGGCGTTGCCGGCCAGCCGTTCCCCATCGAGCGTCAATGATTTCAGCACGAGTTCATCGCCGTCGAGGACGATCGGCGATCCCTCGCGGCCCACCGGGTTGGGGCGCATGCCGAGCCGGGCGCGAATGACCGTGGCGGTGGGGTGGAGGCTGATGTCGAGATCGACCGTGTCGACCAGCCAGTCCGGCGGTCGATAATCCGCGAGACGAACGGGGCTGGGGTCGGCATCACGCATCATCGCTCACTCCCGCATGCACGAGCAGCAAGCTGTAGAACGTCGGGGCGACGACCGGAAGTCCCCCCGACCTCTCTAGCGCTCGAATTGAGAACGGAACTCTCGCCACATTGTGCCGTTAGCGATTCCGCTGAGTGCCGACAGTCATTTTCCGATGATGTCTGATGGCAGGATGGTACCTAAGAGGTCTTCGATATGCATGCAGCCGCAACCGGCGAAAGATTCGAGGTTCTCGACGCATGGCGTGGCGTTTGTGCAGTCATGGTGGTCGTTTATCACTTCATATTTATCGTCAATACGCCCTTCATGCGGAATGAATTTATTTTAAATTCCTATCTTTTTGTCGACTTTTTCTTCGTCCTATCCGGGTTCGTCGTTTGTCACGCCTATCGCGACCGAATCGGCGATCGGCGGCAGTTCACCGGCTTCCTGTTGCGTCGTGTCGGCCGGCTCTGGCCGCTGCATCTGGCGATATTGTTCGCCATGATGCTGGGCGTGATGGCGATCAACGTCGCCGGCCATCACCCCGAGCGGCTGTTGATCGATGCCAGCAGCGGCAATTATTCGCTGCAGGCCCTGCTGCTCAACGCGCTGCTGCTCAATTCCATGGGGCTGTACGGCTCGGCCTGGAACGGGCCGGCCTGGAGCATCGGCGCGGAATTCTACACCTATCTGTTGTTCGCGCTGGTGGTGCTGGTCGCCCGGCGGAAGCTGTTGCTGGTATCCTCGGCCCTCGCGGCGGCGGCAGCGGCGATCATCGTCGTGTTCGCGCCGGCCTATATGAATTCCACCGCCGATTTCGGCTATATACGCTGCATTGCCGGCTTCTTCACCGGCGTCGGCGCCTATCATCTGCATGCGGCGCTGCGGGACCGGCCTCTGCCCTTCGCCACCCTGTTCGAGCTGGCCTCGCTGGCTCTGGCCACCACATTCATCGTCGCCGCCGGCCAGGGGCCCGACAAGGCGCACGCGCTGAGCGTGCTGGCGCCGCTGGCCTTCGCGGTGCCGATCCTGGTCTTTGCGCGTGAAGGCGGCCTCGCCTCGCGGCTGATGCGGCTGGCCCCGTTGCAGGCGCTCGGCCGCTGGTCGTTTTCCATCTACCTGATCCACATGCCGGTGCTGGTGCTGGTGGTCAGCTATGGCCTGTGGGCCTATGGCGATCTCGTCGGCGTCGATCTTCGCCATCAGGTGGTGGTCGATGGCGTCGCCAAGCAGCTCTACGACATCGGTGCCGCCGGCGCCGGCATCGTGCTGGCGCTGGTGGTCGTGCTGGTGGTCGCGCTCGCGGCGCTGAGCTTCCGGCTGATCGAGGTGCCGTGGCGGGACCGTTTCGCCCGGCTGGCACGGGCGCAGGAAAAGCCCGCGAGCCTGCTGCCGTCGGCCCGGCCGACGTCGCGTTACGGCACGCCGGTGCCGGTCCGCATCAAGCGCGGCTGACGCGTTCAGTTGCGTTGGCGGACGATCTCCACCCCGACGTCGCGCAGCACGCCGGGGATCGGGGCATGCGGCTTGTGCAGCTCGACCCGCACCCGCTCGACGCGGGCGTAGCGGCGCAGAATCTCGGCGGCGATCGCCTCGGCAAAGGCCTCGAGAATATGGAAACGGTGCCCAGACGACACGGCGTGCACGGTCTCGAACACCTTCTCGTAGCCGACGGTCTCGCCATAATCGTCGTGCTCGGCGGCGGCGTGGGCGTCGAGCCACCAGTCGACGTCGATCACGAAACGCTGGCCGAGCCGGGCCTCCTCCTCATAGAGGCCGTGATAGGCGTGCAGCTCGATGCCGCGCAGGAAGATTCGGTCGGACATGAAGGCGCTCCCGGTTGTTTTTATGCGTTAGCCCTGGGCCAGGGCGGCAGACAGCAGCCCGACCGCTACCGCCGGCGCGCAATCGGCTGCCGGCCCGGCCAGTCTGGGATCGTCGGTGAGGACGTCGGCGAGATCGAGATAGGCGGCGCCGCGCCGCTCGGCGAGCTGGCGCGACAGGAAGCGGCCGACGCCGGCGCCGACCACCAGGCCGACATCATCGTCGCGTGCCGAAGCCACCGCGTCGAGCGCACCGGCAAGGCGGTGCAGTTGCTGCTGCCCCAGATGATAGGCGAGGCGTCGCACGCGCGGCTGGTTCGCCGGGGTGAGGTCCTCGCCGACGATGCGCAGCAGCCGGCGTGCGCTGGCCTCGACGGTCTTGCCGCCGCCATCGGCGGTCGGGTGCAGATCGGCATTGTCGGGCAGGAGATCGAGCAGCCGGTAGATGTCGGCGGTGGTGGCGTAGAGCTCCGCCATCAGCGGCACGAAGCGGCCGGCGAAGGGGGCGCGCTCCGCCAGCGCCATCACCGGGGTGCGCACCGCGCCGGTATAGAGCAATTCGCTGTTGGCGAGCCGTTCGGCGTCGGTGAAGCCGCGCGCCTGCACCCGGCCGTCGCCGAAGGCGATGAGATCGGCGGTGGTGGAGCCGATATCGACCAGCACGCCCGCGGGCAGCAGATGCGCCAGGACCGCCGCGGTGGCGTACCAGTTGGCCGAGCCGATGGTGGCCGAATGAGCCGCGGCTTCCTCGGCCGGCACGAAGCCCTCCGGCCCGGCGAACAGCGCCAGCGGCGCGCTGCCGAGTTCCTCGATCAGCAGCGCGGCGGTGCCGACCACGCCGGCATGGCGGTCCGGCCACAGATCGGCGACCTCGGCGGTCATGGTGACGGCGGAGGTGGCGCCGGGCGGGAATTCGCCCCGCAGCGTGCGCAGCGCCTCGGCGAGGTGGTGCGCGCCTTTCCAGACCGGGCAGGGGGCGATGCGCACGGCAGCGAGCCGGCCATCCTCGCCGAAGGCGGCCAGCTTCACATGGGCGCCGCCGACATCCCAGCCCAAACGCGAAATCGTCGTCACACAAGCACCTCGACCGGGGTGGGCAGGGGAAGATGCGGCAGCTCCGGCACCGCGCCGTCGCGGATGAGATCGGCGACGAAGGCGAGGACATTGACGCCGAGCGCCCGCCGCAGGCCGGCATAGGAGGTGGTCAGACGCGGATTGACCTCGACCACCACCGGCCCGGCGGGCGTCGCCAGATAATCGACGCCGACCAGCCCATGCAAGCCCGGAAGTGCGGCATGGATCGCCTGAGCGATCCCGGTTTCGGACGCGCCCGGCGGACGGATGCCCACGGTGACGCCATGGAAGCCGAAGCGTCCTTCCGCAATCTCCACATGCTGGCGGTTGACGCCGAGCACATACGCCCGGCCGGCCTGGCAGAGCAGAGTGAGGCTTTCAGCCGCGCCCGCGACAAGAGGCTGGGCCACCGCCTTCGGGCCGGCGGCCGCCGCCTCGGCGCGGGAGCACAGGTGGATGTCGAGGCTGCCGGCACCGTCGTCGGGCTTCACCACCAGCGGGGGGGCGATGTCCGGCGGAATCTCGGCGGGGCGCCAGCTTGGCACCACCGCGATGCCGGCGGCGGCGAGGCGGGCGGCGGTGGCGTATTTGCTGGCGCAGAGTCGCAGCGTTGCGGCATCGGAGGCGAGGACGCGGCGATTGCGCTGGCGCAGCCGCGCGACCACCGCCTCCATCACGCCGCCGGTTTCCGGCGCAACCGGCCAGGCGGCATCGGCCCCGGCGGCGAGTTCCGCCCAGATCGCCAGCGCATCCTCCCCGGCGGCGATGGCGCGGCTGTCGCCGCGCGCCGGCGGCGGCAGGCGGTCGTCATGGGTGGTGATGACCCGGACGCCCGGCAGGTCTTCGAGATCGCCGATCAGCGTGTCGCGCATCAGCGCGCCTTCGGTGGCGAGCGAGGGCGAAAGCGCTTCGCCCCGCAGCCCGCCTCCGGTTACAAACTCACACACCAGAACCAGCATCGAACCCTTCGCGGCGGAGCCTATCCGAGTGGAACTTATACCGGTGATCGACCTGATGGGAGGCGTCGTCGTGCATGCGCGGCGCGGCGACCGTGCGAATTATCGCCCCATCGCCTCCGGCCTCTGCGCGGGCGCGGAGCCGGCGCGGATCGCGCAGGCGCTGCGCGAACTGGCACCGTTCCGCACCCTCTATGTCGCCGATCTCGATGCTATTGCCGGCCGGGAGCCGCACCGGGCCGAGCTGACGGAACTGGCGCGGCATTTCGAGCGGCTGTGGATCGATGCCGCCGAGGTGAGGCCTGCCGGGGTGGGGCCGGGCCTGCGCCGCGTGCTCGGCACCGAATCGATGGCCGATGCCGACAGCGGCCGCGCGGCGCTGCGCGAGGGCGGGAGCGTGCTTTCGCTCGACCACGGCCCGGAAGGGCCGCGCGGTCCCGCCGAACTGCATGAGCGTCCAGAACTTTGGCCCGACGAGGTGATCGTGATGACGCTCGCCCGCGTCGGTGGCGATACCGGGCCGGATTATGAGCGCCTGCGCGCGACGTTGGCGCGGGCGGAGGGCCGCCGCATCTATGCCGCCGGCGGCGTGCGCGACGTCGAGGATCTCCATCGGCTACGCGATATCGGCGTTGCCGGGGTGCTGGTGGCGAGCGCGCTGCATGACGGACGGCTCGGCGCCGCCGACATCGCCGGCTTCATGAGCTGAGCGCGGCGGCGAACAGGCTGGCCACCGTCAGGTCGGCGCTGGTGCCGGGATTTAGCCCGCGGGCCTTCAAGCTGGCGTCGAAGGCGGCAAGCGGCGGATGGCGCTGTGCCGCCGGGGCGCGCCACTCGATGCCGGCAGCGATCTCCCGCGCCTCCCGCTCCACCGCCTCGGCGGTCGGGAGGCCGAATTTGCGGCCGATATGGCTGTCGGGGAAGGCCGTGAGGAAAGCGAGATAGATGGCTTCCGTGCGTGCCTCCAGCGCGGCATCGGCGAGCGCGTGCAAACCGGCGACGCCGATGTCGAACACATCCGCGAAACCGGTGATGAATTGCCGGGCGATGCGATCGTCATCGGCGGCGAGCCGCATCGCATCCAAAAGGCCGATGCGCGGAGGGGCACCGACATCGTGATCGGCGCGCCGGCCGAGGCCGCCGGGACTGGCGGCGGCGATGGCGCGGAACACGGCGGCGGCGTCCTCCCTATTGAGCGTCGCCAATATGTCGCCGAGCGCCTCTTGCACCGGCGCCGATCGCTCGGCCGCGGCGGCGAGCGGGGCGCAGAGCAGCAGGATGCCGAGATTGGTATTGAGCCCGGTGACGGCCAGGGAGGCGGTCACCGCCGCCTCGATGCGGGCTCCCACCGATGCGCCGGGGCGGGCGATCGCCGGTGCGGCGGCGCGGGCGGCGGCCTCGAAATGCGCGACCTCCATCCCGTGGCCGGCAGAGAAGCGGTGCACATTGCCGGGCTTGAGCGCGTCGAGTTCGGCCAGGCAGGCCGCGAGGAAGGCGGCTTCGATCTCGGCCGCTGTCATGATTGCGGCCGTCCCGCCGTCGCGGCATCCGGCGCGGTAGCCTCGATGCGGGCGGGAACCGGCTGCATGTTCATCCTCACTCCGTTGCCCCGGGGCTGGCGCGCCGCATCGCCTCCCACAGCGCATCCATGCGCAGCAGCATCAGGCCGCGTGCTTCCTCGGCATCATGTCCCTCGCCGAAGACCGTGCAGACCGGATCGCCGGGGTGCAGTCGCGTGCCGAAGGCAGGGCGATCGGCTATATGGGGCGGCAGAGTGTCCAGCCGCATCGTGCTCTCCGCCGTCGCATAGAGGATGCCGGCCGCCCGGGCGCCGAATTCCGGGGCGGGGCGCAGGGGCGCAAGGTCCGGCAGACGGCCTTCGCAGGTATCGAGATGCAGGCGCAGCAGCGGCGGAAAAGGGGGGCGGTCGAAGATGTCCAGTGTCGCCCCCGGTCGCGGGTTGAGCTCGATGAGGCTCCAGCCGTCGCGGGACAGGATGAGATCGGCACTGGCGAGGCCGACCAGACCGGTGGCGCCGGCAAGACGGTCCAGCGCCTCGGCGACGCCGTGTTCGACGGACAAGGGTACCGCAATCGGCCCCGCGGCGCCGCCGTAGCGATAGGGCGAGGCGGCGTCGGGCGCGCACCACTGCCCGGAGAAGGCGAGAAGGCGAGCCTCGGCTCCATTGGCGAGAAACAGTGCCGAGATGGCACGCCCCTCGATGCGCTCCTGCAGATAGTGGCCGCTTGCCTGTACCCGCTGCGCCGGATGGATATGGGCGCCGCCGGAGGCACCGATGGCCTTTTCCAGCGCCTCCACGCCCGTCGGCGCCACCTCTGCGAAGATGCGGGGATGCGCGATGTCGAGCGATGTCAGCAGCCGGCTGAACGCGAACGGGTCCTTCACCTGCCGCAGCACCGCACCGCCATTGCCGGCGAGCCGCCAGCGCGCCGCCAGCCGGTCGACGAGGTCCGGTGCGGCCTCGAAGCCCGAGCCCAGCACCAGCGGCCACGACGCAGACGCGTGGATCTCCAGTTTTTCGATCAGGTCGGCGGCGTCGATGGCAAGGCTGTCACGACGGCGCAGCGGCACCATCTCGGCCGCCAGCGTACGGGTATCCTCGTCGCCGAACAGGTCGATCACCAGCGGTTCGCGACCGGCACGCCGCGCCGCCGCCGCCAATGCGCGGGCGGAAAGGGCGGCGACCACGATATCGGGCATGCGGCGGCTCAGCTGGCGAGCGACCGGGCGAGGTCGAAGGCAACCTCGACGCCGATGTCGAGCGGGCCCTCGGCGACCCGCATGCGTTTCAGCAACTCGTGCTGCACCTGATATTTGAGCTGGCCGATGGTGAGCGCGCCGATGCCGCGCGCTCCCCCAGGCAGGACGATGCCGTTCGCCATCGCGTCGATGCCCTCAATGCCGGCGGGCGGCACCGCGTTGATATCGGCGGCCACCTGGAGGGCGGGGGCCGTAGCCAACGCATCGGCGGAGAGTATCTCGACGCCGGCCTTGCCGCAGGCCAGCACCACATCCGCCTCGGGCAGCAGGGCGCGCTTGTCGTCTTCGCTGCGGGCGGCCGCACAGGCGAGCGAGACGCTGAAGCGGCCGGCGAAGTCGCGGGCCTTGGCCTCGACGCTCTCTATGTCGCGATGGCTCACCAGCGTCACCTGCGCGCCGGCACGGGCGGCGAGCACGCCGGCAATGCCGCCGACGACGCCGGTGGCGCCATAGACCTGCACGCGCGCCTGCTCCAGCCCCTGCGGGCGGACGGCGCGCAGATGCCGCTCCACCTCCGCCACCATGGCGGCGGCCGTGGTGAAGGCGCCCGCCGGATCGACGAAGACCGAGATCTGGAACGGCGGGAACAGTACCGCCCGCGCCCGGTCGGCCATGTCGAGCGCGAGGCCGGCATCCTTGCCGCCGATGAACAGGCCGGTGCGCGGCGCTCCGGCGGGCGGGCGCGAGAACATCATGTCCTGCACCAGCTCGCCGACCTCCTCCAGCGTGACCTCGCTGTAGGGAAGGACGGTCGCATAGCCGGCATCGACCGCCATGTTGACGTCGAAGGGGCTGATGTGGCGCAGGGGCGAGACGATGTGCAGGATCGGCGCGTGCTCGTCCATTCCGTGGTTCTCCCGGGAAGTGTCAGTCGGTGCCGAGCCGTTCAGTGCGTGCGCCGGTGTTGCGGCCGCGCGCCACCTCGAAGGACAGGTTCGGACGATGGGCGAAGCGTTGGCGCAGCCGCGTCGCCAGTTGCTCGGCGGTGTCGGGGGTGCCCAGAATGGCGAAGCCGGTCGGTCCCCACGAGCTCTGGCCAACGCCGGCGGCGCCTTCGGCCGTCGCGAATTCCATCGCCGCCTCGACATCCTTGCTGGTGTAGCGCCCGCCTTGCGCGCGGGCATAGTGATCACCGAGCCGGGCCTGGATCTCGCCGATGGCGGCCCCGAAGGCGGCGCAGTCCTGCTCCACCAGCGCCGGTAGGGCGACCATGAGGGTCAGCCGGCAGAGGTGGCCGGCCAGCGCATCTTCGAAGGGCGGCAGCGCGTTCATCGCCGTCACCTCCTCGCTGCCGCTCAGGCCCTGCGACCTGTCGTCGAAGGCGAGCAGGATGCGCCAATCGGCGGGAAAGGGATGGCGGGCGAGGATGGGCGGAGGTGCGTCGCGGCCAGCGGCCTTGCCGCCGTCGAGCAGCACCCCGCCCTCCGCGAAGGCGCCCATGCCGATGCCGGAACGCGCTCCACGGTCGAGCGCGGCGGTGAGGGTGCGGGCGTCGAGCGGGCGTCCGCGCAGCGTGGCGAGCGCCGACCCGGCGGCGAGCGCCAGCTGCGTGCCGGAGCCCAGCCCGGCATGTGGCGGCAATGCACGCTCCACCGTGACGGCGACGCGCGGATCGAAATTGAACTGCGCCGCCACCCGCTCCACCGCAGCACGGGCGCGTGAGGCGTCGGGGCCGGCCGCGGTGAGCTCATCCGCTGGCGCCATCTTCAGCGACAGCGTCGGCTGGTCGAGCGTAAGGCCGAGACTGCCGAAGCGGCGGCCGACGCTGCCGGCAAGATCGAGGAAGCCGAGATGCAGCCGCGCCGGCGCGACGATGCGGACCCCGTTCGCATGGGTCTGCCGGCCGGGGCGTGCGATGGACTGGGTATTATCGTTCACGGGCGTTTCCTCGCCGCCATGGTAGAGCCCCGCCGCCGGCAAGGGCAATCGGGCCGCGACCATTTGCCGGTGGGCCGGCGGGCGGGCGAAGGCGGTGCGCCCTTCGTGATTTGCCCGGTGTCG
The DNA here is from genome assembly GCF_031456575.1 of Ancylobacter sp. 3268. NCBI lineage: Bacteria > Pseudomonadati > Pseudomonadota > Alphaproteobacteria > Hyphomicrobiales > Xanthobacteraceae > Ancylobacter > Ancylobacter sp. 3268. Next base: position 227,158 of record NZ_JAVDUX010000007.1, on the reverse strand, counting down.
TCGGCGGGCGTAGCTTTCCCGCGGTGCCGCCATGCGGTGGATGCCGACCGCGTGATGGGATGTTCCCCGAGCGGCGCCCTGACCAGGGAGGCGCATATGGGACGCTATTTCATCGATTGCCGGGAAATGCCCAGCGACAGGAAATGTACGCTGGCGATGGCTGCCGACACGGAAAAGGAACTGATGGAAGCGGCCGTTCAGCACGCCGTCGCCATGCACGGCCACAAGGACACGCCGGAACTCCGCAGCGAGATGAAGAAGGCCATCCACCAGGGTACGCCGCCGGCGGCCGCGCCGCGCGCCGCCTGACATGACGGCGCTCCGCCCCTCGATGCTGCGAGGGGCGGAGTGCCGGAGTATCGGCGCTACAGCAGGGTGCCGTGCAGGATGGCCAGCGCGACGCTGAAATAGATCACGAGGCCGGTCACGTCGATGAAGGTGGCGACGAAGGGCGCCGAGGCGCTCGCCGGATCGAAGCCGGCCCGCCTAAGTACGAAGGGCAGCATCGAGCCGATCAGCGAGCCGAAGGTGACGATGGCCACCAGCGCCGATCCGACGGTCGCCGCCACCAGCAGCCAGTGCTCGCCGTAATCGTGGAAGCCGGCGAGCTGCCAGATGGTGATGCGCGTTACCCCGAGCGCGCCGAGGATGCCGCCCAGCACCAGGCCGGAGGGCAGTTCGCGCAGGGCGACGCGCCACCAGTCGCCGAGCTTGATCTCATGCAGGGCGAGCGCGCGGATGATCAGCGAAGTCGCCTGCGAGCCGGAATTGCCGCCCGAGCTCATGATCAGCGGGATGAACAGCGTGAGCACGATGGCGCGCTCGAGTTCGTCCTCGAAATGCTGCATTGCGCTCGCCGTGAGCATCTCGCCGAGGAACAGAATGGAGAGCCAGCCGGCGCGCTTCTTCAGCATGGCGAGGAAGCCGATCTCCATATAGGGCTCGTCCAGCGCTTCCATGCCACCGAATTTCTGCGCGTCCTCGGTACCCTCCTCGATGATGGCGTCGATCATGTCGTCGACGGTGACGATGCCGAGCACGTGTTCGTCGGCATCGACCACCGGGACGGCGAGCAGATCATATTTCGAGATCAGCCGCGCCACGTCCTCGCGGTCCATCAATGGATCGACGGTGATCGGGTCATGTGCCGGCGCGACGGCAAGGATCGGCTGCTGCGGCTCGCCGGTGATCAGCCGGCGCAGCGTGACCGCCTGCATCAGCTTGTGGGTCGCCGGGTCGAGAACATAGATGGCGTAGATGGTCTCGCGCGTGCGCTCGATGGCGCGGATGTGGCGCAGCGTGTCGCCGATGGTCCAGCTCGACGGCACCGAGACGAATTCGGTGGTCATCAGGCTGCCGGCGGTGTGCTCGGGCCAGGAGAGCAGGCGGTTCAGCTCGGCCTGCGTCGCCGGCGCCAGCCGCGAGAACAGGTGCGAGCGCGCCGGCTCCTCCATCCAGCGGAACAGGTCGGCGGCGCGGTCGGCCGACAGCTCGGAAATAAGGCGGATCGCCTCGTCGTCCGGCAACGCTTCGATCAGGTCCCCGGAGAGGTCGAAGTCGGGCAGATCGAGGATCTCGATCTGCTTCTCGCGCGGCAGGCTGGCGAGGACGGCGGAGGCGACCTCCGGCTCTTCCTCGTCAAGGGCCTCGGCGATGTCGGCGGGGTGTTCTTCGGCGAGTTCGGCGGCGACGTGGGCGGCACGCGCGGCGGTTTCCACAATCTCGTCGTCGCGGCGGTCTTCCGCCGTGTTGCGGGTATCATCCATCTCGGCTCACTTTCCGTCGTCCGTCCAGGGAGGGCGGCGCGGCGAGCCGAGCGGGTCAGGTCATGCCTGCGATCGGCTCACATGCGCCGGCCGCCACGGGCCGGACGATCGACTGTCACTGTCGCTGGGCATCAGTTGAATCTTGAGGGTTGTGGAGAGCATTGCATCGATGATGCACTGCATCATGACGGCTTCACTGAACCGGGCGCGGGCCTGTGTCAAGCGGCATCGCAGGGCGGGAAGGGGGGACGCTTGGGTGCCGGCTTTCGATGCCGGAAACGACTTAAAACCCCGCACCCGGGGCGCTGTTCGCGGCGGTGGCAGGGCGGACGGTTTGATCAGCGGACTTTAGAGCCAAAGCCAGAGCAACAGGAGCAGCACAATGGCGAGAGCGACGAAGCCTCCGAAAGATCGGCCGCCGCTGCTCTCTTCCTGATCGATATGCATAGAAATCTTCCGCAAATTAGTTCAATTTTTATTGTTAAGAGGACGGTAATGCACTCCCCTGGCCGAGTCCAGCCGGTTATCGGCATCTGCAGGGTCAGGAAACCGTAGGGAAGCGCCGTGTCTCAACCAAGGGCCTGGACCAGGGCTCGTGCCTGTGCGAGCCGCACCGGATCGAAGCGGCCGGTACGCCCATCCGCGCAGAGCGCGCCGCGAAAGCCGAGATAATCGGCACCGATGCCGCCGAGCGCGGGAATGTCGTCGAGGCTGAGCGAGCCGGCCAGCCCGGTGATGAGCCCGTTCCGGCGCGCCTCCTCGACGAACTGGCCGAGGGTGAGCGGGTCGAGATGGCGGGTGAGCGGACCCGCCTTCTTGTCAGCGGTGTCGAGCATGATGCCGTAGAAGCCGGCGGCGCCCGCGCTGGCGACCAGCGAAAAATCGGGATCCTGATCGGCGAAAAGCACCCCGACGAGACGGGTCTTCGCAGCAAGCGGCGACAGTGCGGCGATGCAGGCGGCGGCATGGGGGCTGGCAAACAGGCCGGCCTTCACGATCGGCACGCCGGTGGCGGCGACGCGGGCGCAGGCGCTGGCCAGTATGGCCGGCACCATGGGCTGGTCGCCGGCGGTGGCGCTGAGCGCCGGGCGCCCCTCGCCGCCGGCGTTCCACAGCATCACCGCGGCGTCGAGCGCCTCCGTGCTCCAGGCGCCGAGCGCGCCGAAGGCCGGTTGCTTGAGATCGACGATATCGGCCCCACCGACGATGGCGGCACGCATCTCGGCGAGATCGGCGACGCTGGCAAGCAGGCCAGGCGCGTGGCCGGGCGGAGCCGGATGCAGGCGCGGGACGTGCAGGCGCGGGACATGGCGGCTCATGAGGCTCGGCTCCATCGCGTCATGCTCACGAGGGCGGAACCGCATCGGGCGGCGGGCCGTCGCGCCTCCGCCGATGGGCTGCCACCGCCTCGATCATCCACTCCCACGCCTCCTGCTCCTCCGGGCCGGCGGTCTTCTCCACCGCGATGGCGAGGTAGGCCATCTCGGCGTCGACCTTGTCGTCGGGAAGAATGTGCAGGCGACTGATCAGTACCGCGGCTTCCAGCACCGCGGCCTTGGCGCGGTTCAGGCCGAGAAAACGATGATGACCCTCGCTGTGATGGGTTTTGCAGAAGATGCGCGGACGCTGCCGGTCCTCCTCGACCCGGTCCACCGTGATCTCGTCATGTGAAAGCGCACCGACGAGGCGGGGGCAGTCGATATAGGTCGCCTTCTGGGTTTCGACCGGGATGCGCTTGCCGAGCACGCAGGCGGCGATGAGCCGCACGTCGTCGGTGAAGTTGACGACGCCGATCTGGGTATCGACGAGATTGTCGAGCGTGCGCGAGGGTTTGAAGGGCTGGAGCAGGTAGCCGCCCTCGATCACCGTCGCGCCCATGGGGGCGATGTGTCGCTCGCCGCTGCGCGAACGGGTGGTGACGATGGTCTCGCGGATCATGGTTCGCTCTTATCGGGCTTCGCGGGCAGCGTCGAGCCCGCCTTGTCGAATGTCAAACGGTGCGGATCGGCGCTGCCGTCGTCGTCGCGCCCGTCGCCGCGCCCGGCTATGCCCCATTTGAGCGCTTCATCCTGCGCGTAGCGCTTGCCGAGGCGGAAGGCGATCTCGGCGCGGGCGGTCTCTACCCCGAGATAGAAAGCGTGTGCGGCATCGTTCTCCACCCCCAGCGCGGGGAAGAAGGCGAAGGGATCGGCGCCGGTGTGGTGGCCGTCGCGGTTGAAGACGTGCACGCCGTCCTGCGCCACCATGATGCGGTAGTTGCGGTCGCGCACTTCGCCGGCGAGGTCGGCGATCTCGTCGGGCGTGGCGGCATAGGGGCGGCGGTCGCGCAGCGCCATCAGTCCGCCGCCGAAGCCCTGCGGCAGCGCCCCGGCCTCGCGGGCGGCGTAGAACTCCCGCCGGGCGCGGTCGAATTCCTTCACTGCCAGCCGGCAATGCGGGCTGACCTGCACCGCCAGCACGGCGTTGAGCCGCAGTTCGGAGATCACGCCCATCAGTATCGCGTTGATGCCGGTGGTGTCGGCGTCGGTGAGCTCGGTGACGTTGCCGATGCCCATCAATATGCCGATGTCCGGATAGAGCCGGCGCAGCGCCGCGTAGCGCTCCAGCGAGGCGGTGAAGCCGTAATGGATCGGCTCCAGGATCGGATCGGCGAGGAAGGCTTGCCCCTTCGCCCGGCACGCCTCGATGGCGCGCACCAGCGAGGCGAGATCCGAGGGCGGGGAGGGCACCAGCACCGGCACGGCCGGGCCTTCGTCCGCGATGGGAATCGTGTGCTCGGTGAGGCTGAGCAGGTAGTCGGCACCGGCGCGGGTGGCGCGCGTGAGCTCCTCCGGATTGAAGCTGTCGACGCTGACCTTCAGGCCCTCGGCCTGAAGGGCGGCGATCGCCTGTTCCAGATGCGGGAAGGGGGTGTCGGGCAGGCAGCCGAGATCGATCACTTCTGCCCCATCGGCCGCCAGGCTCCTCGCTCGCGCGACGAGCTCGGAGAGCGAGAGAGCCGAGGCGTCGACGATCTCGGCGAAGATGGTCACGTCGTGGCGGGAGAGGTCGGCGCGGGCGCGGGCCTTGCCGAAATGCTCCGGCAGGTCGGCGAGCTCGTCCGGCCCGCGCTCGAAGGGCAGGCCGAAATGGCGCTCGAGACGCGAGAGGTCGCCACGGAAGCGGCCCGGCATCACCACGCGTGCCGCCCCCTCCGGCAGCTTCAGCCGCCGCTCGACGATCTCGGCGGTCATCAGCGCCGCGACCTTCACGCCGACATTCACCACCACCGGATCGAGCGCCGGCGAAGCGATCTCGCCCGCCACCTTGATCAGGCGCGGCTCGGCGAGCGAGCCGGTGACGAGGGCCACCCTTTCCGCACCGTTGCGGGCGGGCTTGTCGGGCTGCTCAGCCATCGGCCGGCATCCCGGCGGCCAGTTCCGCCTTGCGGGCGGCGACGGCGTGCTCCAGCGCGCCGATGGATTCCACGACCGAGCAATAGTCGAAGCGGGACAGGCGGTCGGTGTTCTCGAGGTCTATGGCGCGCGGATAGACCGGCACCGGTCCGCGCGGCGCCATGGTGATCATTTCCGGCGACGTGTCGCAGGCGAAGACGATGCTCGGCACCCGGCATTTGCCGGCCTGGGCGAAGCAATTGGTGACGAGGCTGTCGGCGATGCCGTAGACGCATTTCGCCACCGTATTGGCCGAGGCCGGCGAGATGACGAGGGTGTGGTAGCGCCCCTCATAGAAGCGGCCGACAGGCACCGCGGAAGCGGACAGGTCGTGATAGATGCGCAGCCCCGCCGGCAGTTCCTGCCGATACATGCGCAGCACCTCTTCCGCCGCTTTGGAGACGAAGAGATCGACCGGATCGAGCGTGGCGATCAGTGCCAGCGACTCGACGAAGAAATGCCCCGAGCCGGTGAGTGCCCAGGCCCAGCGGGCGTCTTTTCGATGGCGGGTTCCGGCATCGCTCATGCCGCGCTCCTGTTGCGGGAGAAGGCGGCGAGGGCTTCGTCGATCGACATGAGCTCGATGCGTCCGGCATAGCGGGGGGCAAGCACGGGCACGTGAGGGTCGACAAGGCCGGCCTCGGCCCATGCCTGCGGATGGGGGGAGGGGCCCGGGACGGATTTCACGAAGACCAGCCGGCGGGCCTGGAGGCGCAGCGCCAGCCACAGGGAGAGGCTGTCGGAGGTGACGTCCCAGCTTGCGGGAAGATCGGCACCGCGTCCCATCGCCGCCGGCAGCCAGAGGGCCGCGCGGCCCGCTGCATGGGCATCGGCCATGGCATCGGCGTCGGCGCAGGCGACGAGGCGCGGCGTGAGGTCGGCGAAGGCCACGGCGAGGCTTTCCATGGCGAGGATCGCCATGTGGTGGCAGGCGCGGTCGCCCAGCGACAGGCGCGTCTGCAGCGCGCGCACCGCATCCGCCAGCGGGCCGCCACCCGGCACGATGATCAGCGGCGCCCCGGCCTCGGCGAGGCCGGCCAGCAGGTCGGCGAGCCGCGGCGCGGCGACGAGGCTGCCGCCGAGCTTGACGATGACCGCTTCCGGCAAAAATGTCTGGTGCATGAGGTCGCGTCCTGCGGCTCGTATCCTGCCTCATTGAGCACGGATGCGCAGCGCTGCTTATGCGACAAATGGTCGATCGGGAAAACCCTTTGGTTTCCACGCCTTGGCGGCCGGGATGCGCCGGGGACGGACAACCTTGCCTTTTTCAGCCTCGACTCCGGCCGGTGTTGGGCCGATGACGATGCGCCGAAGCCGCGCGGGCAGGGCGCCGGATGGCATGGCGGCCGGCAGTGGCGGGCAAATGATCGGGCAGGGCCGGTAGCCGGACCGCCCTGGCGGGAGCGGTCCGGCATCGGGCATCTGCGCCGGAGCGCAGCATCGACCCGTCTCGCGGCCATACCGAGGCCGATACCTCGCGCGGGGGGCGGTATTGCGAGGTGTCGGCGTCGGCGGAACGAGCATGAGCTCATCCGCACCACGAGGACGGACACACCCTAGCGTCAAATTGGGAAACTTACCAGTACCAATAAAATCGACACGTGATCGGTTTTCGCGTTTCCAAAAAGCGGGAGTGGGCCGTCTAGACGGCCGGAAGCAAAAAAAAGCCCGGAGCGGAGCTCCGGGCTTTTAAAGGTTAGACGGTCATGGAGCGGCGGGCCACTCCGTATTCCATGTTGAAGATGGGCCCGATCCGGAGGCTTGTCGAGGGAGATTCATGCCGATCACGTATTCGGGATTCGCAGACCGCTTCGCGCGGCGCACGACCGCGGTATCCGCGTCGGGCGAAGGTATTCGGCGCTTGCGGTGGCGCCGGACGACAGTTTCCAGAGCGGCCCGCCATGCGCCGCGGATCGCGGCTTCCCTGCCGGCTAGGCAGATGGCTAGCCGACTTTGGGTGCTGGCGGCGGCTCTATCAGGTGTGGCTGGCGTCAGATGTCGGCAAGATGATGCAAGGCGATGCCCGCCGCGGTGGCGACGTTGAGCGAATCGAATCCGTCCGCCATCGGAATACGCACCGTGCGGGCGCGGGCCATGATGGCAGCGGACAGGCCTGGTCCCTCGGCGCCGACCATCAGCGCCGTCCGCGGCGCGCGGGCGAGCTGTTTCAGCGTCGTGGCACCGGACGGGCTGAAGGCGAGCAACTCGAAGCCGTGTGCCGCCAGCAGGTCCAGGAGCGCCTCCGCGCTTCCTTCCCGCGCGAAGGGCACGACGAGGCTGCCGCCGACCGAAACGCGGATCGCCTTGCGGTAAAGCGGATCGCAGGACGCAAAATCGAACAGCGCCGCGTCCGCCCCGAAGGCGGCGGCATTGCGCATGATGCCGCCGACATTGTCGTGGTTGGTGATGCCGAGCGCCACCACCACCAGCGCGCGTTCCGGCAGTCCGGCGAGACGCGCGGCGGCGGAGGTCTCCTGCCCTCGCAAGCCGACGCCGAGCAGGCCGCGATGAATGTGAAAGCCGGTGATGCCGTCGAGGATCGCCTGGCTGGCGGTGTAGACCGGCACATGTTCCGGCGCCCGGGCGAGGAGGGGCGCCAGCGCCTCCGCCCGACTCTCGGCGATCAGCAGCGATTCCAGCGCGAAACGGTTGCGCGGCGACAAGGCGACGTCGAGCACTGTCCGGCCTTCGACGATGAAGCGCCCGCCACGTCCGACGAGGTCGCGCTCCTTGATGACGCGATAGGCGTCGATGCGCGGGTCGTCCGGCGAGGCAAGGGTGATGAGGCGGGTCACCCGCCGAGTTCCTCACGCAGCATTTCGAGCTCCAGCCACTGTTCCTCGGCCTTGGCAAGCTCCGCCTGGGCCTTGGTGAGCTCGGCGGTGGCCTTCTGGAAGCCGGCGGGATCGCGGGTATAGAAGTTCGGCGTGTGCAGCGTGTTGTTCAGCCGCTTGATGTCGGATTCCAGTTGCGACATGCGCTTGGGCAGCTGTTCCAGCGCGTATTTTTCCTTGTTGGAGAGCTTGCGCTTCGCGCCCGCGGCCGAAGGCGCCGGGGCAGGCGCCGCCTTCGGAGCGGCGGACGGGGCCGGCTGGGCGGCGCGCGCCTTCACCCCATGGCCGCGCTGGGCCACCATGTCGGAATAGCCGCCGGCATAGACGTTCCAATTGCCATCGCCCTCATAGGCGATGGTGGCGGTCACCGTGCGGTCGAGGAAGTCGCGGTCGTGGCTGACCAAGAGCACCGTACCGGCATAGTCGTCGATCATCTCTTCCAGAAGATCGAGCGTCTCGAGGTCGAGATCGTTGGTCGGCTCGTCGAGCACCATCAGGTTGCTGGCCTGCGCCAGCGCGCAGGCAAGAAGCAGCCGCCCGCGCTCGCCGCCCGACAGCCGCGACACCGCGGTGCCGGCTTGTTCCGGCGTGAACAGGAAGTCCTTCATATAGCCGATGACATGACGCGGATTGCCGCCGACGAACACCTGGTCGCCCCGGCCGTCGGTGAGCGTGTCGCGCACCGTGCGGCTGGGATCCAGCGCGGCGCGGCGCTGGTCCAGCGTCGCCATCTCGATATTGGTGCCGAGCTTGGCCTTGCCGCTGTCGGGCGCCAGCTCGCCGGTGAGCATCTTGAGCAGCGTGGTCTTGCCGGCGCCGTTGGGGCCGACGATGCCGATGCGGTCGCCGCGCTGGATGCGGATCGACAGATCGCGCACGATGACGCGGTCGCCATAGGACTTGGAGATGTGCTCGGCCTCCATCACCAGCTTGCCGGAGACCTCGGCCTCGGTGGCGGTGACGGAGATGGTGCCGACCGCGCCGCGGTGATCGCGGAATTTCGCGCGCAGATCCGCCAGCTCGCCGACGCGGCGCATGTTGCGCTTGCGTCGGGCGGTGACGCCGTAGCGCATCCAGTGCTCTTCGGCGACGATCTTGCGGGCGAGCTTCTGCTGGTCGCGCTCCTCCTCCTCCAGCACCTGGTCGCGCCATTCCTCGAAGAAGGCGAAGCCGCGCTCCATGCGCCGGGTACGGCCACGATCGAGCCAGACGGTGGCGCGGGTGAGGTCCTGCAGGAAGCGGCGGTCATGGCTGATGAGCACGAGAGCCGAACGCAGAGAGGCGATCTCGGCTTCCAGCCATTCGATGGCCGGCAGGTCGAGATGGTTGGTCGGCTCGTCGAGCAGCAGGATGTCCGGCTCGGGCGCCAGCACGCGGGCGAGCGCGGCGCGGCGGGCTTCGCCGCCGGACAGGTTGGCCGGATCTTCCGCGCCGGTGAGGCCCAGCTCGCCCAGCAAGTAGAGGGCGCGGTATTCCTGATCGCCCGGCCCCATGCCGGCCTCGACATAGTCGAGCGTGGTCTTGAAGCCGGAGAGGTCCGGCTCCTGCGGCAGGTAGCGCACCGTGGCGCCGGGCTGCACGAAGCGTGGTCCGCTATCGGCCTGAACGAGGCCGGCGGCGATCTTGAGCAAGGTCGATTTGCCCGAACCGTTGCGGCCGACGAGGCCGACGCGTTCGCCGGCGGAGACGGACAGCTCGGCCCCTTCGAGCAGCGGCGTGCCGCCGAAGGTGAGGCGCGTGTCTTGAAGCAGAAGGAGAGGGGGTGCCATGGCGCGGGGATAGGGGATGAACCCGCGCGGGGCAAGGGGGCAGGCACGGCCGCGGGCGCTATTCCGCCAGCCCGTGGCGATGGAAGACGCAGGCGAGCTTGTTGCCGTCCGGATCGCGGGTATAGGCGGCATAGAAATGCGGCGTGTATTGCGGGCGCAGGCCCGGCGCGCCCTCGCTGGTGCCGCCATGGGCAAGGGCGGCGGCGTGGAAGGCATCGACCTGCGTGGCGCTGGCGGCGCGAAAGGCCACCATCGGGCCGTTGCCCGGATCGGGCGCCTCGCCATTGTAGGGATGGCACAGCCACAGGCTGACGCCGCCATCATAATCCGGGCCGTAGCCTTCCCAGCCGGGCTCGGCGTTGGGGCTGCGGACATGGCCGAGCGCCGCCATCACCGGATCATAGAAGGCGACGGCGCGGGCGAGATCGGAGACGCCGAGGGTGACATAGAGGATGAGCGAGGAGGAGGACATCGATGAGGACCGTGCGTGCGGGAGCCGGAAGCCTCCATATGGCCGCCATGCACGCAGTTGTGTAAACACCCTCCCACCGCCGCATCTCCGGCCGCCATCGGGACGCCGCCCATGACCAACGCCCCCGCCCCCGCCTCCGCCCCCGCCGATCTCGGCCCGCTCCTCGCCATGCTCGCGCAGCGCCTCGGCGCCCAGCATGTCCTGACCGCGCCGGCCGACACCGCCGCCTATCTGCGCGAGGAGCGCGGGCTCTATGACGGGCGCACCCCGGCGGTGCTGCGGCCCGGCAGCACGGAGGAGGTTGCCTTCGTGGTCGCCGAATGCGCGGCTGCGGGCGTGCCGATCGTGCCGCAGGGCGGCAATACCGGCCTCGTCGGCGGGCAGATGCCGTTCGGCGAGCTGGTCGTCTCGCTGGCGCGGCTCGACAAGGTGCGCAACGTCGATCCCGTCGACATGACGATGACCGTGGAAGCCGGCTGCATCCTCGACACCGTCCACAAGGCGGCGGAGGCGGTGGGCTGCCTGTTCCCGCTGCACATCGCCTCGCAGGGCTCCTGCCGCATCGGCGGCAACCTCGCCACCAATGCCGGCGGCACCGCCGTGCTGCGCTATGGCAACGCCAAGGAACTGGTGCTCGGCCTCGAAGTGGTGCTGGCGGACGGGCGGGTGTGGAACGGGCTGAAGCGGCTGCGCAAGAACAATGCCGGCTACGACCTGAAGCAGCTGTTCCTCGGCACCGAAGGCACGCTCGGCATCATCACCGCGGCGGTGCTCAAGCTTTTCCCGTCGCCGGCCCAGCGGGCCACAGCCTTCCTCGCCGTGCCGGACCCCGAACATGCCCTGGAGCTGCTGCACCGGCTGCGCGGCCTTGCCGGCGATGGGCTCACAACCTTCGAGCTGATGGCGGATTTCGGCGTCGAGACGGTGCTCAAGCACATGCCGGGCACGGTGCGGCCCTTCGCCGGACGCTATGACTGGTACGTGCTCACCGAGTTCTCCGCCCCGACCCGCGCCTTCGATCTCGGCGCGTTGATGGAGAGCGGGCTGGAGGCGGCGATGGAGGCCGGTGAGGTGACCGATGCGGTTATCGCCGCCAGCGAGGCGCAGGCGGACGCGCTCTGGCGGCTGCGCGAGGATATGAGCGAGGCGCAGAAGCATGAAGGCGGCTCGATCAAGCACGACGTCTCCGTGCCGGTATCGAAGGTGCCGGAGTTTCTCGCCCGCGCGCTGCCGGCGGTGATGGCCGAGCTGCCGGGCCTGCGGCCGTGCCCCTTCGGCCATGTCGGCGACGGCAACATCCACTTCAACCTCAGCCAGCCGGTGGGCATGGACAAAGCCGCCTTCATCGACATGTGGGAGCACTTCAACCGCATGGTGCACGACATCGTGACCGAGATGGACGGCTCGATCGCCGCCGAGCACGGCATCGGCCGGCTGAAGGCGCATGAGCTCGGACACTACGCCGATCCGCTGGCGCTGGAGCTGATGGCGCGGCTGAAACAGGCGCTCGACCCGCTGGGATTGCTGAATCCCGGCAAGGTGCTGGAGGTGTAGCCAGTACCTGCATCAGTCTAGAACGATCATAAGGTGGAGAATTGAAGTATTCGCTTTCTTTTGAACCGTTCTACTGTTTGAGGGGCGGGCATTTTGAGGTTGTCGGGAGCGTATAGAGGGGTTTAAGGAAACCGTTAATTGATCAGTCGCCCCGTCCATCGGCCTTCGCGTGTTGAGCGAAGCTGTGGCGGGCCGCCAATGACGGGTAGCCCAATGCCGACCCTTCGTCTGCCGACGACATGCCTTCCGATGCCGCGCCGCGCCGCCTCGCCCCGGCTTTCGCTGATCGCGCTCCTCGCGCTGTCGGCGTTTGCCGGGCCGCCGGTAGCCTTTGCGCAGGGGGTGGCGCCGACGGCAACGCAAGCGCCTGCGGCAACGCAAGCGCCCGCGGCTGCGCCGGTGCCGCCGCTGGCACAGGCCCCGGCGGCTCCCGCCGCCGCTCCCAACACCGCTGCCCCCAACACCGCTGCCCCCAACACCGCTGCCCCCAACGGCGTTGCCCCACCGACCGCCGCACCCCTGACGACGGCTCCCTCCGCCCCGGCTCCCGCGACGGATGCCCCGGCGGGCACCGGCGCGACGGGCGACGCGTCCTCCCCGGCGGCAGCTCCGGCGCCTGAGGGCGAGGATCCCACCGTCTCCGCCCAGCTGCCGCATGACCTATCGCCCTGGGGCATGTTCATGGCCGCCGACTGGGTGGTGAAGGCGGTGATGATCGGCCTCGCCTTCGCCTCGGTGGTGACCTGGACGGTGTGGCTGGCGAAAAGCGTCGAGCTGATGGCGGCGCAGGCGCGGGTGCGCAAGGCGCTGCGCGGCTTCCTCGCCAGCGCCTCGCTGGACGAGGCCCGCCGTGGCGGCGCCAAGGGGCCGGCGGCGGCGATGCTGCGCGCCACCGATCTCGAACTGAAGCGCTCCGGCGACCTGCCGGCCGAGGGCATCAAGGAACGCGTTTCGATCTCGCTGGGCCGCATCGAGGTGGCGACCGGCCGCGCGATCAACCGGGGCACCGGCCTGCTCGCCACCATCGGCGCCACCGCCCCCTTTGTCGGCCTGTTCGGTACGGTGTGGGGTATCATGAATTCGTTCATCGGCATCTCGAAGGCGCAGACCACCAATCTCGCCGTGGTGGCGCCGGGCATCGCCGAGGCGCTGCTCGCCACCGCCATCGGCCTCGTCGCCGCCATTCCGGCGGTGGTGATCTACAACCACTTCGCCCGCCAGGTAGCCGGCTATCGCATCCTGATGGGCGATGCCTCGGCCGAAGTGCTGCGGCTGCTGTCGCGCGACCTCGACCGACGCGACGCCCGCGAGACGTCGCGCTCGGCGGCGGCCACGGCTCGTCTGCGCGCCGCTGCCGAGTGAGGTGAACCGATGGCTGCCAAGCTCCAGAGCGGCGACGGCGACGATCTCGCCGAGAATCACGAGATCAACGTCACCCCGTTCATCGACGTCATCCTGGTGCTGCTGATCATCTTCATGGTGGCGGCGCCGCTTTCCACCGTCGATGTGAAGGTCGACCTGCCGGCCTCGACTGCGGCGGTGCAGCCGCGTCCCGACAAGCCGGTCTATCTCAGCGTGAAGAGCGACCTCGGCCTCGCGCTCGGCAATGACGACGTGCCGCGCGGGGAACTGGGCGCGACGCTGGATCGTGCCGCCGAAGGCAAAAAGGACACCCGCATCTTCCTGCGCGCCGACAAGAGCGTCGCCTATGGCGACCTTATGGAGGTGATGAACCTCCTGCGCAGTGCCGGCTATCTCAAGATCGCGCTGGTCGGGCTGGAAGCCATGCCGGCGGCGGGGGCGGCACCGGCCGCCGGGAGCGCCCAGGCGCCCGGCGATGCGCCCGCGGCGCCCGCACCAGCCGCTCCGGCGCCTGCGGGTGCGGCTCAATGAGCCTGATGCTGCTGCGTGGCGGAACGGTCGAGCGGCTGGCTCGCGCCGGCAGCTGGATCGGCTGCGGCGTGCTGGTGCTGGGCGTGCATGGCGGCGCGCTCGCCTATTTGCTGTCGTCCCCACCGCCCGAGCCGCTGCCCGAGCCGGCGGCGATCATGATCGAGCTCGCCGAAGTGCCGGTGGCGCCGCCCTCCCAGCCGGTGGACGTCGCGCCCGGTCCGCAGATGATGGAAGCGCCCGAGGAAGTCGAAGAGGACGTCAAGCCGGACGAAATGCCGGAGGAGGAAGTGGAGCCGCCGCCGCCCGAGGTGGTGAAGCAGGAGGAGCCGCTGCCGGAGGTGACGGAATCACCCGCCCCGGACATCGAGGTGCCGCTGCCGCCGCCGGCGCCGCTCGCCGCGGAGCTGACGCCGCCGGAGAAGGTGGAGCCCAAGAAGGAACCGCCGAAGAAGAAGCCGAAGCCGCGCGAGAAGAGCGAGAAGCCGCCGGCGCCGCGCACCTCCGCCGCGCCGCAGATGCAGGCGGAAAACTCCGAGCGTATCGCCGCGCCAACGGCGGGCGCCGCCTCTTCGCGCTCGATGACGCCGGCGAACTGGCGCTCGCGGCTGATGGCGCATCTCAACCGCAACAAGCGCTACCCGAACGGCGAGAGCGGCTCGGGCAAGGCGCGGATCGCCTTCACCATCAACCGCGCCGGCCAGGTGCTCAGCGTGCGGCTGGTGGGCTCGTCGGGCAATCCGCGCTTCGACGAGGAAGCGGTGGCGATGCTGCGCCGCGCTTCTCCGGTGCCGCCGCCGCCGCCGGAAGTGCCGGGTGGCTCCATTGCCTTCACCGTGCCGGTGGATTTCACCCTGCGGTGAGCGCCATCGGCGTGCCAGTGCCAGAGCCGGCGGACATCGGCTCGCCGGGGCCGCGTGCCGGCCGAGCATGGGTCGAAGAGGCGCGCCAATGCGGGGAGAAGGCCGCGGGACTATCCTAGCCCGGCGAAAGCCGGCGCATGGCGCAGCGTGCCATGCGTGGCCGGCAAGTCGCCGCCGAGCGGCAGCACCATCAGATGCGGGCCGGCATAGGGCGAGGCGAAGCCGGCTGCCGCTTCGGCGGAGAAACCGAAGCGCTGGTAATAGGCGGGATCGCCGAGCACGAAGATGGCCCGCCAGCCCATCGCTCCGGCACGCTCGATGGCGTGGCGAACCAGCGCGCCGCCAATGCCGTGGGCGCGATAATCCGGCCCGACCACCAGCGGGGCGAGCGCCAGCGCCGGGAAGGCGGCGGCGATCGGCGACAGCAGGATCTGGCCGACGATCTCGCCGTCCTCTTCCGCGACGAGGGAGAGGATCGCGTCGCCCGCCGCACGCAGGCGGTTGACCAGATTGGCTTCGTCCGGGCCGTCGAAAGCATCGCGCACCAGGGCGTGGATCGCCGCCGCCTCGCCGGGCCGTTCATCGCGGATGAGCATGGGAGCCTCCTGGAGCGTTTTCGAGCGAAGTGGATTCCACTTCGCGGGAAGAAAACGCATTAAAACAATAGGCTAGAGTATTTCCGGCGAACCGGTGTTCACCGGAAATGCTCTAGCGGTCCAGCCGGGCGAGCAGGGCTGAAAGATCCTCCCACAGCTCGTCCGGATCCTCGAGGCCGATGCTGAGGCGGATGAGGCGGCCGGCGTCGTGCCATGGCCCGCCATTGCGCCGCGGAGCGATCTCCATCGGTGCGATCAGGCTATGCGTGCCGCCCCAGGAAGCGCCGATGGCGAAAACCTTCAGCACCGACAGCGCGGCGGCGAGGTTCGGCGCGCTCGCCGGCCTCAGGACGACGCTGAAGACGCCTGAGGCGCCCTTGAAGTCGCGCATGAAGGCGGCATGGCCGGGGCAGGAGGGGAGCGCGGGGTGCAGCACGGTCGCGACCTGTGGCATGCCGGCGAGGCGGCGGGCGAAATCCTCCGCCACCCGCCCGGAATGGGCGAGGCGCACCGCCATGGTCTCCATCCCCCGCAGGGCGAGCGAGCATTCGTCCGGCGACACGCCGATGCCGAGCGCCGACAGGGTCTGGCGCAGTCGCCGGTGCAGCGCGACATCGGCGACGGTGATCGAGCCGAGCAGCAGGTCGGAATGGCCGCCAACATATTTGGTCAGCGCCTCGCAGGCGAAATCGGCGCCATGGGCAAGGGGTTTGAACAGCAGCGGCGTCGCCCAGGTGTTGTCGCAGCCCACCAGCACCCCGCGCGCCTTGGCTGCCGCGACGAGTGCGGGCACGTCCGCCACTTCCATGGTGCCGGAGCCGGGCGCCTCGATCCAGATCAAGCGGGTGCGCTCGTCGATGAGACCGGCGAGGCCGGCGCCGATCAGCGGATCATAGACGGCGACGTCGATGCCGCGGGGGGCGAGATGCTGGGCGCACAGCGTGTGCACCGGCGGATAGGCATTGTCCGGAATCAGCACCCGGTCGCCCGGCGTCAGCACGGTGAGCATCACCATGGAGATGGCGGCCTGGCCGGAGGGCACGATGACGGTGCGGGCGCCGCCATGCAGCCGGGTGAGCTGCTCGGCCAGCGTGCGCGTGGTCGGCGTGCCGTGCAGGCCGTAGGTGTAGCCGTCCACCCCGCGCTCGGCCCGGCGCAGGAAGGCCTCGCCATCCGGATAGACGATGGTCGAGGCCCGATGCACCGGAACCGTCAGGCTGGCATAGCCCTCCTGCGACACCGCGGGAGGATGGACGCAGCGCGTGGCATCCCGCATGGCCCTGCCTTCCGGCCCCCTCATTCCACCGCCCAGCAGGCGACCAGCCGGCCGGCCTTGAGCTCCAGCGGCGGCGCCTCGCGGCGGCAGCGGTCGAAGGCCAGCGGGCAGCGCGGGTTGAAGGCGCATCCCGTCGGCGGGTCGAAGGGGGAGGGCAGCTCGCCCTCCAGCACGATGCGCTCCTTCTTCGCCTCCGGATCGGCGACCGGGGTCGCCGACATCAGCGCCCGCGTATAGGGGTGCTTGGGATCGTCGAAGATGGCGTCGCGCGGGCCGTGCTCCACCGCCCGGCCGAGATACATCACCATCACCTCGTCGGCCATGTGGCGGACGACGCCGAGATCGTGCGAGACGAAGACATAGGCGACGCCGAGGCTTTCCTGGAGCTCCACCAGCAGGTTCAGCACCTGCGCCCGCACCGAGACGTCGAGCGCCGAGACCGGCTCGTCCAGCACCAGGATCTTCGGCCGCAGCACCAGCGCGCGCGCGATGGCGATGCGCTGGCGCTGGCCGCCGGAGAACATGTGGGGGTAGCGGCCGTGATGCTCGGGGCGCAGGCCGACCCGCTGCATCATGTCGATGGCCCGCTCGCGCCGCTCGGCGGCAGACAGCTTGGTATTGACCAGCAGCGGCTCCTCGATGGCGGCGCCGATGGTTTGGCGCGGATTGAGCGAGCCATAGGGGTTCTGGAAGATCATCTGCACCTCGCCGCGATAGCGGCGGCGGGTGGCCGCATCGATGCCGGCGACGTCGACATCGTCGATGAGCAGCGCGCCGGTGCCGGGCGTCTCGATCATGGTCAGCATGCGGGCCAGCGTCGACTTGCCGGAGCCGCTCTCCCCGACCACCGCCAGGGTGCTGCGCGGCGCCAGCGCGAAGCTGATGCCGGCCACCGCCTTCACCGTCGCCGACTTGGCGAGCAGACCGCGCGAGACCTCGTAGGACTGGGCGAGGTCCACGGCCTCCATCACCGCCCGCTTGGCTGCGTTGGTCATGCCGGCACCTCCAGTTTCTTCAGGCCGCGCGGGTGGCCGTCGACCAGCGGCGTGTGGCACAGCGCATAGCCGAGCTCGGCGCCCGCGCGCGGCGGCGGCACGGTGCGGCAGGTTTGGGTGGCGAAGCGGCACCGCGGCGAGAACAGGCAGCCGGCCGGGCGGTCGGCGAGGCCCGGCACCACGCCGGGAATGGAGGGCAGGATGCGCCCGCTCGCCCGCTCCGGCAGCGCCGCCAGCAGCGCCGAGGTGTAGGGATGGTGGGGGTCGCGGAACAGGCCGCGCGTCGGCTGCATCTCTACCTGCTGGCCGGCATAATGGACGCAGACCCGCTGCGCCGTCTCCGCCACCACCCCCATGTCGTGGGTGATCAGCACCAGGCCGACGCCGCTGTCCTTCTGCAGGCGCAGCAGGAGGTCGAGGATCTGCGCCTGGATGGTGACGTCGAGCGCGGTGGTAGGCTCGTCGGCGATGATGAGCTTCGGCCGGCAGGCCAGCGCCATGGCGATCATCACCCGCTGGCTCATGCCGCCGGAGAGCTGGTGCGGGAAGGCTTTGAGCCGCCGCTCCGGCTCGGGGATTCCGACCAGCTCCAGAAGCTCGACGGCGCGGGCCTGACGGGCGGCCTTGTCGAGGTCGAGATGCGTCGCCATCGCCTCGCGCAGCTGGAAGCCGATGGTGAAGCACGGATTGAGGCTGGACATCGGCTCCTGGAAGATCATCGCCAGGTCGCGGCCGATGATCCTGCGGCGGTCGCGCGGCGACAGGGCAAGCAGATCCTTGCCGTCGAAGCTGAGCCGGTCGGCCGTCACGGTGGCGGTCCAGGGCAGCAGGCCCATGACCGCCAGCATGGCCACCGACTTGCCGGAGCCGCTCTCGCCGACAATGGCGACGAGCTCGCCGGCGGCGACGTCGAGATCGACCTTGTCCACCGCGCGGAACGGGCCGCGGCCGGTGGCGAAGGTGACCGAGAGATTGCGGATGGAGAGAAGACTCATGGCTCAGCTCCGGCGCAGCTTGGGGTCGAGCGCGTCGCGCAGGCCGTCGCCCATCAGGTTGATCGCTACCACGGTGACGAGGATGGCAAGGCCGGGAAGGGTGACGATCCACGGCGCGGCGCGGATGAACTCGCGGCTGTCCGCCAGCATCGCCCCCCATTCCGGGATCGGCGGCTGGGCGCCGAGGCCGAGGAAGCCGAGCGCCGCGGCTTCCAGGATCGCATCGGAGATGCCGAGCGCCGCCTGCACGATCAGCGGCGCCAGACAGTTCGGCAGCACGGTGACGAACATCAGCCGGAGCTTGCCGACGCCGGCGACGCGGGCGGCGACGACATATTCCTTCGACAGCTCGGCGATGGCGGCGGCGCGCACCAGCCGCACATAGCGCGGCAGATACACCACCGTGACAGCGATGATGGTGTTGACGAGGCTCGGCCCCAGCACCGCCACCACCAGGATGGCCAGCACCAGGCTGGGGATGGCCACCACCAGATCCATCACCCGCATCACCACCACCTCGACGACGCCGCGCAGGAAGGCGCTGGCGAGGCCGAGCACGATGCCGAGCGCCACCGACACCAGCATCACCGACAGGCCGATGCCGAGCGAGATGCGCGCGCCATAGATCAGCCGCGAGAGGATGTCGCGGCCGACCGCATCGGTGCCGAACGGGAACTGCCAGGTGCCGCCGGCCCAGACGGGAGGCTGCTGTACGAACTGGCGGAACTGCTCGATGGGGGAATGCGGCGCCACCCATGGCGCGAACAGCGCCAGGAAGGCGATGAACGCCACCACCGTCAGGCCGAGCACCGCGCCGCGGTTCTCGCTGAAGGCGGACCAGAAGGCGCGCAGCGAGGATGGCGCCGGCGGCACCGTCTCGATGATGGCGCCGTCCGGCAGGATGGTTTCGCCGGGCAGCGGGGCGTCGGCCGAGGGCTGGTCAACCATGACGGATCCTCGGGTTGATCGCGACATAGGTGAGGTCGACGATGAGGTTGACGAGGATGACGATGCCGGAGATCAGCATGATCCCACCCTGCAGCGCCGGATAGTCGCGGCGGGCGATCGACTCGATCAGCCATTTGCCGACGCCGGGCCAGGCGAAGATGGTCTCGGTGAGCACCGCGCCGGCGAGCAGCGTGCCGGTCTGCAGCCCGATGACGGTGACCACCGGGATCAGCGCGTTGCGCAGAGCGTGCAGGCCGACCACCCGCAGCGGCGACAGCCCCTTGGCGCGGGCGGTGCGCACATAGTCCTCGCCCAGCACCTCCAGCATGGAGGAGCGGGTCATGCGGGCGATCACCGCCAGCGGAATGGTGCCGAGCACGATGGAGGGCAGGATGAGATGCGCCACCGCCGAGCCGAAGGCGCCCTCCTGATCCGACAAGAGGCTGTCGATCAGCATGAAGCCCGTCACCGGCTCGAAATAGTAGTTGATCAGGTCCATGCGGCCGGAGACCGGGGTGAGCCCGAGATATTCCGACATGAACATGATGAGCAGCAGGCCCCACCAGAAGATCGGCATGGAATAACCGGTGAGCGCCACCGTCATCACCGAATGATCGAAGAAGCTGCCGCGCTTCACCGCCGCGATGACGCCGGCGGGAACGCCGAGCACGATGGCGAAGATCAGGCCGCACAGAGTGAGTTCCAGCGTCGCCGGGAACAGGATGGCGAATTCGTGCAGCACCGGCGTCTTGGTGACGATGGAGACGCCGAAATCGCCATGCACGATGCCATTGGCGTAATCGAGGAACTGTTGCCACACCGGCCGGTCGAGGCCGAGCTCGTGGCGCAGCATGGCGAGGCGCTCGGGGGCGATGCCGCGCTCACCGGTGCGGGCCTCGATCGGATCGCCGGGCACGAGGCGCACCGCCACGAAGGTGACGAACATCAGCGCCACGAAGGTCGGCAGCGTCAGGGCGACGCGGCGGATGAAAAAGCGGAACATCGATATCCCGGGCTTGCGATGCGCCACATCCGGAGCGGCCCGCTCCTTGAGGAGCCACGGGACGCGGCGGGTGGCGGATCTGAGGTCGTCACGTCACGGACGGGACACTGACGCGCAGCGCGCGCAATCACTGGGACGGCGTAAATCGACGCCGAGCGGGCCATCCGGTCCGGATGGCGATGGGCTCCATCGCCCTTTCCCGTGTGAGCCGTGACCTCACCGACGGAAAACGGGCGTGAACCCGGCAAGCTTGAACACGGCGAAACGCGGGAGCCCGCCGACTTTCACGGCGCCTGCTCTAGCGCATCGGCACGATCGCGGCGTTTCGAAAAAGCACGGTGCCGGCGGAGCGCTCCCTCCGCCGGCACCGGCATCACGTCACTTCAGGTCGACGCCGTAGAACTCGTGGCGGCCGAAGGGGCTCACCTTGTAGTCGACGACTTCCTTGCGGGTCGGCTCGTAGACCACCGAGTGGGCGATGGTGAACCAGGGCGCATCTTCCTTCACGATGACCTGCGCCTGCTCGTAGAGCTTGGTGCGCTCGGCGACGTCCGAGATGGTCTTCGCCTTGTTGATGAGGTCGTCGAAGTCCTTGTTGCACCACTTGGCGAGGTTCTGCCCGCCCGGACGGGCGGCGGCGCAGCCGAGCAGGAAGAAGAAGTTATCCGGATCGCCATTGTCGCCGGTCCAGCCGAGCTGGCCGGTCATGTGCTCGCCCTGCTGCAGGCGCTTGCGGTACTCGCCCCACTCATAGGACACCAGCTTCGCATTGACGCCGACCTTGGCGAGGTCCGACTGCATCATCTCGGCGATGCGCTTGGCGTTGGGGTTGTAGGGGCGCTGCACCGGCATCCACCACAGGTCGATGTCGAGCGGGGTCTTCACGCCGGCGGCCTCGAGCATCGACTTGGCCTTGGCCGGATCGAACGGATAGTCCTTCACCGCGGTGTTGTAGGACCAGATGGTCGGCGGGATCGGGTTGATCGCCGCCTGCCCGGCGCCCTGGTACACGTCCTTGATGATCGCCGCCTTGTCGATCGCCATGTTGAAGGCCTGGCGGACCTCCTTCTTGTCGAAGGGCGGCTTCTGGGTGTTGAAGGACAGATAGGCGATGTTGAGGCCCGGCTGCGACAGCAGGTTCAGCGCCGGATCGGTCTTCATCGCCGCGATGTCGGCCGGGTTCGGCGCGATCATCACATGGCACTCGCCCTTCTTCACCTTGGCGTAGCGGGCGGTCGGGTCCGGGGTGATGGCGAAGACGAGGTTGTCCAGCGCCGGCTTGCCCTCGAAATAGGCCGGGTTGGCCTTGTAGCGGATCACCGCGTCCTTCTGGTAGTTCACGAAGGAGAACGGGCCGGTGCCGACCGGGATCTGGTCGAACTGCTCGGGCGTGCCCTTCTTGAGCAGGAAGTCGGCATATTCCTTCGACATGATGGTGCCGAAGTCCATGGCGAGGTTGGCCAGCATCGGCGAATTCGGCTCGGTGAGGGTGAACTTCACCGTGTAGTCGTCCACCTTGTCGATCGACTTGAGCAGGTCGGGCATGCTCATGTCGTTGAAGTAGTCATACGCGCCGCCGGTGACCTTGTGGTACGGGTTCTCTGGCTTCCACTGGCGCTCGAACGAGAACAGCACGTCGTCGGCGTTGAAATCGCGGGTCGGCGTGAAGCCGTTGACGCCGGCGTGCCACTTCACCCCCTTGCGGAGCTTGAAGGTGATCTCCTTGCCGTCGTCGGAGACCGTCCAGCTCTCGGCGAGGCCGGGTACCACCTTGGTGGTGCCGCGCTCGAACTCGACGAGCTGGTTGTAGACCGGGCGGGCGGCGTCGAAGCTGGTGCCGGTGGTGTTGAGGGCCGGCGTGAAGTTCTCGGGGCTGCCCTCCGAGCAATAGACGAGCGTCTTGGCTGCGTAGGCGGGCGCGGACAGCGCCACGAGTACGGCCGCCGTAGCGGCCAGTTTGGCATTCAATACCGGCATGTTGAGTTCCCCTTATGCGGATGTGCGGCGGTAGCCCGTTGCACGCGGGCTGATTATTGCCAGTTCGTCGCACCCATGACGCGAAATCAAACACGCCTTGATCGCTTGTGCAATAAGACTCCGAGCCCCTACAAAAGTCGTATGTCTAGACATTTGGTGGCGACTATGGGCCTCGCTGCCCCGCGGGTGTAAGACGGGAGCCGCCGCGCCGGAGAGAGGCGCGCACCTATCAGGGAGACGAGACGGATGAACGCCGCGCCGCATGCCGCCCCCAAGGCGATCTTCGACTGGGAGGATCCGTTCGACCTCGACGGCCAGCTCACCGAGGAGGAGCGCATGGTGCGCGACACGGCGCGCGATTATGCCCAGGAAAATCTGATGCCGCGGGTAGCTTCCGCCTATCGCGAGGAGCGCTTCGACCGCGAGATCATGAGCGAGATGGGCGCGCTCGGCCTGCTCGGCCCGACCATTCCCGAGGAATATGGCGGCGCCGGGCTGGGCTATGTCGCCTATGGTCTGGTGGCGCGGGAGGTCGAGCGGGTCGATTCGGGCTATCGCTCGGCGATGAGCGTGCAGTCCTCGCTGGTGATGCACCCGATCCACGCCTATGGCAGCGAGGCGCAGAAGCAGAAATACCTGCCCCGGCTCGCCACCGGCGAGATCGTCGGCTGCTTCGGCCTGACCGAGCCGGATGCCGGCTCCGATCCTTCCGGCATGCGCACCCGCGCCGAGAAGATCGACGGCGGCTACCGGCTCAAGGGCGCCAAGATGTGGATCACCAACGCGCCCATCGCCGATGTCGCGGTGGTGTGGGCGAAGTCCGCCGCGCATGACAATGCCATTCGCGGCTTCGTGCTGGAGCGCGGCACCAAGGGGCTGAGCTTTCCGAAGATCGAGGGCAAGCTCTCGCTGCGCGCCTCGATCACCGGCGAGATCGTGATGGACGATGTCGAGGTGCCGGAGGAGGCGTTGCTGCCGAATGTCTCCGGGCTGAAAGGGCCGTTCGGCTGCCTCAACCGCGCCCGCTACGGCATCGGCTGGGGCACGATGGGGGCGGCGGAAGCGTGCTATGCGGCGGCGCGATCCTACACGCTCGATCGCCACCAGTTCGGCCGCCCGCTGGCGGCCAACCAGCTGATCCAGAAGAAGCTCGCCGACATGGCGACCGAAATCGCCCTGGGGCTCCAGCTTGCCCTGCGCGCCGGGCGGCTGTTCGACGAGGGACGCCTGTCGCCGGAGGCGATCTCGGTGCTGAAGCGCAACAATTGCGGCAAGGCGCTCGACATGGCCCGCATCGCCCGCGACATGCATGGCGGCAACGGCATATCATCGGAATACCCGGTGATGCGCCACATGGTGAACCTCGAGACGGTGAACACCTATGAGGGCACGCACGACATCCACGCGCTGATCCTCGGCCGGGCGATCACCGGGCTACAGGCGTTCTTCTGAGGGGCGGGTTCCGGTCCTGCGAGGTGATTCCGCATCCTGATCCGTTCGAAGCGCCGTCACCCAGAGACGCCCGGCCGGAGGCCGGCCTCGAAGGATGTTGGTCCGGACGCTCTCAAAAGCGATACATCCAGGCCGCGGCGTCGGCATCTCAGGATACCCCTTTGCTTCCCTCTGCCCGGTGGGGAGAGGTGGCCCGCGTAGCGGGTCGGTGAGGGGTGACACCGGCGGGAGGCGTCGAAGACCCCTCACCCCAACCCTCTCCCCGTCGGGGAGAGGGTGATGCTCCGCCTTGTTCGGGCCGACTGGCCGCGATGCGATAAAGAGCCGCCCTCAGCCCGTGTCGCTTTCCAGCGAGGCGATCAGCATTTCCGCGCTGGCGATGTTGAGTGCCAGCGGGATGTCGTAGACCAGCGCGACGCGCATCAGTGCCTTGACGTCGACATCGTGCGGCTGGGCGGTGAGCGGGTCGACCAGGAACACCAGCGCCCGCACCCGTCCCTCGGCAATGAGCGCGCCGATCTGCTGGTCGCCGCCGAGCGGGCCGCTCTTCAGCCGGGTGAGGCTCAACTCCGGGCAGGCGTCGAGAATGCGCCCGCCGGTGGTGCCGGTGGCGACGATGTCGAAGCGCGACAGAACCTGGCGATGCTCCACCGCCCAGGTGACCATATCGTGCTTCTTGCTGTCATGGGCAACGAGGCCGAGCAGACCGGCGGCCGGGCCGGTGGCGGGCGGAGCGGTCACGGGCGAGACCTCATATGTGGTACATGAGGTCGGCGTCGGCATTGCGGGCGAAGGCCATCATCTCTTCCAGCGTCATCCGGTCGAGAATGTCGCTCATCGCGTCGCGCACCTTGCTCATGGTGACCTGAACCGCGCAGATCTTGAGATCCTGGCAGTCCAGGCACGGCACATAGGCGCTTTTGGAGGCGCAGTTGATCGGCGCCAGCGGTCCGTCCAACGTGCGGATGATGTGGCCGACGCGGATTTCCTTCGGCAGGCGCGACAGCGCGTAGCCACCGCCGGGGCCCTTCTTGGAGCGCAGCATGCCGGCATTGCGCAATTCCAGCAGGATGGCGTCGAGGAACTTCTTCGGAATGTTGTTGGCCGAGGCGATCTCGGCCCCCATGGCACTCTGGCCCTGGGGCAAGCCGGCGAGGAACAGCATCGCCTTGAGCCCGTACTTGCCCTTGTTGGTCAACATCGCCGCTATGAATCCCGATTGACCGGGCGAATCCGCCCGCCCGGCATTTCTTCATAGATGATAGATCAAGCGGCTTTTTGAAGGGGAAGCAAGGGGGCGGGACGCTCAGCGCGCCGCAACGGAGGCCGCGATTGCCGTCGCCGGGGCTTCCGCTTCGCCCGCACCAGGATGCGCGAACAACACCGCCGCGGCGATGGCGCCATAGGCGAGTGCAAACATCAGGGTGTGGCGATGACGGACGATACGGCGCATGAAATCCTCTTCATGCATAGTCTATGGACACCATGGACTATGTAAAGAGGGAATTCGGAATAATCACGAGAATTTTTGCCGATGCTCTTTATTTACGTGGTATTTATGTGCTTAAGCCGTCATCGAACCGGAAACAGCTCGGCTTCGGTCTCGAAAGCCGAGGCGAAGGCGGCCACGCGCCGGTCGATGCGGATATCGCTGCCGCGCAGAGGGCGCACCAGCGACATCCCTTCCAGCGAGCGGGCACGGGACAGCGCGACATAGGCCTGGCCGGCGGCGAAGGCGCCGGCATCGAAATCGATGCGCACATCCTCCAGCGTCAGGCCCTGCGCCTTATGCACGGTGACGGCCCAGGCGGGCACCAGCGGCAGCTGGGTGTAGGTACCGACCACCTTGGCCTCGACCTTGCCCGTGGCCTCGTCCCAATCGTAGCGGATGCGCTCCCAGCTGACCCGCCCGATCTCGGCCACGCCGCCGGAATCCAGCCGGACGAACGCTCGGTCCGGCGCGAGGCCGATGACGGTGCCGACCGAGCCGTTGACCCATTGCTTCTCCGGATCGTTGCGCACCGTCATCACCCGGGCGCCGGTCTTCAGCAGCAGCGCTTCGGGGACGGGGAGGCGGTCATTGGCGAGGTCGAACTCGCCCTCGCTCCTGCCATCATAGATGCGGCCGCCATCGGCAAGGGCTTCCAGCCCGCGGCGATTATAGGCGTCGACGCGGGCATTGGTCGGGGCGAGCACCACCGGGATGCGCCCTTCGCGATGCGGCCGGAAGCAGGCCTCGTTGATCGCCGCCACCGCTTCCGCCACGAAGCGGCCGGAACGCAGGGCGGCCAGCTGCTCCACGAAGGCGACGTCCGACTGGCGCCAGACCCGGGTGAAGGGCAGCCGGGCAACCTCGACCTCGCGCAGCACCCTTGCATCGAAGGCGAATGGTCCCTCATAGCCGAAATGGCTGAGGATCTCGCGCTCCGCCATCGGCACCACCGGCGGCAATTGCAGGAAATCCCCGACCAGCACGATCTGCACGCCGCCGAACGGCTCCGGCCGGCCTCGGGCGATGCGCAGGCAGCGGTCGACGGCGTCGAGCACGTCGGCGCGCACCATCGACACCTCGTCGATGACGAGGCGGTCGAGCTTCTTCATCAGGGTACGCTTGGGCGAGCGCGGCTTGACCTGGTCAGGATCGACGAGGCGGGGCGGCAGGCCGAAGAAGGAATGGATGGTCTGGCCGCCGAGCTGCAGCGCCGCCACTCCGGTGGGAGCAAGGAAGACCTGGCGGGAGCCGCCATGCTTGCGCAGCATGTGCAGGAAGGTGGTCTTGCCGGTGCCGGCGCCGCCCAGCACCATGGTCACCGGCGCCTGCTGGCGCAGCGTCGCAAGCGGCTGGGCGAAGTCGACCTCCATGTCGGTGGGGCGAATCGCGGTCTTGTCGGTGGCGGTCGTGTTCATGGGCGCAATTGAGCACAGCTGCGGCCGGCGCCCAAATCGGCGGGCCCGGCTAGTGCAGCTTGATGAGCACGAGGCCGGCGACGATCAGCGCGGCGCCGGCAAGCCGGCTCGGGCGGGGCGGCTCCTTCAGCAGGAACACCGCGATGACCGCGGCGAACAGCACGCTCGATTCCCGGACCGCCGAGACGAGGCCGATCGGCGCCTTGGTCATCGCCCAGATGGTGATCCAATAGGCCGAGAGCGACATCGCCCCGCCCAGGGCGCCGGGGCCGAGGAAGCCGAGCATCGGCCGCAGCGCCGCCGGCCGGTGGCGGAGCAGCGCGACGGCGAGCACGCAGGGGCCTTCCATCAGGAACAGCCAGGCGGAATACAGGTGCGGGCTGCCGGTGGTGCGGGCGCCCATGCCGTCGATGATCGAGTAGACGGCGATGGAAAGGGCGCAGCTGCCGGCCAGGACGAGGGCGCGGACATCGAGATGTCCCTTGCGCGGCCAGGCGATAGCCAGCACGCCGGCCGCAAGAATCGCGACGCCGGCAATGCCCTGGGCATCGATCGGCTCGCCGAGCAGGACCAGCGAGAACGACGTGGTGATCAGCGGCGAGCCGCCGCGCGCCACCGGATAGACGAATCCCATATCGGCACGGCGATAGGCACCGGTCAGGGTCAGGTAATAGACGAGGTGAACGGCGATGGAGCCGGCGATCCACGGCCAGACATAGGCCGGCGGCGGCCCCATCCATAGCGCGATCGGCAGGGCGATGACCGAGCAGGCGCCGGTGATCAGCACCACGGCGATGAACGGATCCAGCCGGATCTTCAGGAGGGCGTTCCAGCCCGCATGCATCGCGGCGGCGGCGATGACCGCCAGGAAGACGCTGGGTTCCATGAGTGGAGGCCTGCCGGGAAAAGGCCGGCCCCGCTGGAACGGCGGGCAGGTGATAGACGATTCCGCGCCCGCCGCCGAGTTTTTATGACAGTTGCGTCACACGGCGAGGCGGGTGACGAACTTGGTGTTCACATAGGCTTCCATCGCCTCGGTGCCGCCTTCCGAGCCATAGCCGGAATCCTTGATGCCGCCGAACGGCACCTCGGGCAGGGCGAGGCCGTGATGGTTGATCGAGATCATGCCGCTCTCGACCCGGCGCGAGAACTCCTCGGCGGTGCGCGAGGAAGTGGTGTAGGCATAGGCCGCGAGGCCGTAGGGGAGGCGGTTGGCTTCCGCGATCACCGCCTCGGTCGAGGTGAAGGGCTGGATCGGCACCAGCGGGCCGAAGGGCTCCTCGTTTAGGATGCGCGCATCCGGCGGCAGGTCAGTGAGCACGGTCGGCTCGAAGAAATAGCCCTTGTTGCCGATGCGTGCGCCGCCGGTGCGCAGCGTCGCGCCCTTCTGCACCGCGTCGGCAGTGAGCGACTCCATGGCGTCGACGCGGCGGGCATTGACCAGCGGGCCCATGCGCACGCCATCCTCGAGCCCGTTGCCGACCTTCATGCCCTTCACTGCCTCGGTGAAGCCATCGACGAACTTGCTGTAGAGATTCTCATGGACCAGGAAGCGGGTGGGCGACACGCAGACCTGGCCGGCATTGCGGAACTTGGCGCCGGAGAGCAGCTTCACCGCGTGATCGAGATCGGCATCCTCGAACACCACCGCCGGCGCATGGCCGCCGAGCTCCATGGTGACGCGCTTCATATGCGCACCGGCGAGCGCGGCGAGTTGCTTGCCGACCACGGTGGAGCCGGTGAAGGTGATCTTCTTCACGATCGGGTGCGGGATGAGGTAGTTGGAGATCTCCGCCGGCACGCCGAAGACCAGGTTGACCACGCCCGCCGGCACGCCGGCATCCTGATAGGCCTTGAACAGCGCGGCGCAGGAGGCGGGGGTGTCTTCCGGCCCCTTGAGGATGATCGAGCAGCCAGCGGCGAGCGCGGCGGAGGCCTTGCGCACCGCCTGGTTGATCGGGAAGTTCCACGGCGTGAAGGCGGCGACGACGCCGACAGGCTCGCGGATCACCTCCTGATGGATGTTTTCCGCGCGGGGGGCGATGACACGGCCATACTGGCGACGGCCCTCCTCGGCGAACCAGTCGATGATGTCGGCGGCGGCCAGCGTCTCGATGCGTGCCTCGGCGAGCGGCTTGCCCTGCTCGATGGTCATGATGCGCGAAATGTCCTCGGCGCGCTCGCGCAGGATCTCGGCCGCCTTGCGCATGATCTTGTAGCGCTCATATGCCGACACGCGCTTCCACACCGCAAAACCCTTCTCGGCCGCCGCCAGCGCATCGTCGAGATCGGCGATCGAGGCATGGGCGAGGGTGCCGATGACCTCTTCCGTCGCCGGATCGACGATGGGCTGGCTGGCGGCGGCACCGTTATGGCGCGAACCTTCGCGCCAGACGCCGTCGATGAACAGGAGGACATCGGGATAGGAGACGGTGGACATGGAAACCTCTTGGAAAAAAGGCGCCGACGTGAGGAGTGCCCGAAAGCGGGCTACGGGGCGTTGCGGTAATCCACACCTAATCGCCCGGCCGCCCGGTTGGAAGGGCTCAAGGCGCGATTGGATCCGAGATTTACGCGAAGCGGTTGATCCAAGAACGGGAACAATGGCCGGCGGCGGGCGTTGGCCGGAGACGGGCCCGGCCCGGCGCTCCATCCACCGGCATATCGGGGCTCCATGAACCGCGACCAGACCAATCAACGCTTTGCGCAGACCGATGGCCAGCCAGCGCAGGATCGGCCCGCGATTGACCCGCGCGACAGGCGCTGGTGGCAGCGCAGCTGGGGCGCGGCGCTGATGCTCGCCGGTGCGGCCCTGCTGATGGGCGCGGTGCTTACCGTGTGGAGCGAGGCGGCGATGTTCGGAGGCTAGCGGCTCGGTCGCGAGCAAGCCGCTTCCCGCGTCAGCTCGAAACGAAAAACGGCCCCGGCTTGGAGAGGCCGGGGCCGTTTGCTGCAGGATCCGTCGAGCTCGGCGTCAGTGGCCCGAGCGAGCGTCGGAAATGATCTCGCGCTTGCCGGCATGGTTGGCCGGGCCGACGAGGCCTTCATTCTCCATCCGCTCCATGATCGAGGCGGCGCGGTTGTAGCCGATCTGCAGCCGGCGCTGGATGTAGCTGGTCGAGGCCTTGCGGTCGCGCATCACCACCGCCACCGCCTGATCGTAGAGATCGCCCGTATCCGATCCCATCGCGCTGGCATCGAACACCGCGACATCGCCGGCCGGCGGGGCGGCGTCCTCGTCGTCCTCGGCGGTGACCTCATCGAGGTAATCAGGCCGGCCCTGCGCCTTCAGGTGTTCGACCACGCGCTCCACCTCCTGGTCGGAGACGAACGGCCCGTGCACGCGCGAGATGCGCCCGCCGCCGGCCATGTAGAGCATGTCGCCCTGGCCGAGCAGCTGCTCGGCGCCCATCTCGCCGAGGATGGTCCGCGAATCGATCTTGCTCGTCACCTGGAAGGAGATGCGGGTCGGGAAGTTGGCCTTGATGGTGCCGGTGATGACGTCGACGCTCGGGCGCTGGGTGGCCATGATCAGGTGGATGCCGGCGGCGCGGGCCATCTGGGCGAGGCGCTGGATGGCGCCCTCGATGTCCTTGCCGGCGACCATCATCAGGTCGGCCATCTCGTCGACGACGATGACGATATAGGGGAGGGGCGAAAGATCCATGATCTCCTCCTCCTCGATCATCTCGCCGGTCTCGCGGTCGAAGCCCTTCTGGATCGTGCGGGTGATGATCTCGCCCTTGGCCGCAGCCTCCGCCACCCGCGCGTTGAAGCCGTCGATGTTGCGGACGCCGAGGCGGCTCATCTTCTTGTAGCGCTCCTCCATCTCGCGCACCGCCCATTTGAGCGCGACGATCGCCTTCTTCGGGTCGGTGACGACGGGGGTGAGGAGGTGAGGGATGCCCTCATAGACGGAGAGTTCCAGCATCTTCGGATCGATCATGATCAGCCGGCACTGGTCCGGGCGGTGCCGGTAGAGCAGGCTCAGGATCATGGTGTTGATGGCGACCGACTTGCCGGAGCCGGTGGTGCCGGCGACCAGCAGATGCGGCATCTTGGCGAGATCGACGATCACCGGTTCGCCGCCGATGGTCTTGCCGAGCCCGATGCCGAGCTTGGCCTTGGCGGCCTCGAACTCGTGGCTGGAGAGCATCTCGCGCAGCCACACCGTCTCGCGGCGCTGGTTGGGCAACTCGATGCCGATGACGTTGCGGCCCTCCACCACCGCGACGCGGGCGGAGATCGCGCTCATCGAGCGCGAGATGTCGGCGGACAGGCCGATGACGCGGCTCGACTTGATGCCGGGCGCCGGCTCCAGCTCATAGAGCGTCACCACCGGGCCGGGATTGGCGTCGATGATCTCGCCGCGCACGCCGAAATCGTGCAGCACCTGCTGCAGCTTCACCGAATTGCGCTCGAGGAATTCCTCCGAGAGCTCATAATCCGGCTCGACTTCCGGCGGTTCGGTGAGCAGTTCGAGCGGCGGCAGCTCATAGCCGGCGCGCACGGGCAGCGCCGCCGGCACCGGAGCCGGGCGTGCGGCCGGCGTAGCACGGCGTTCAGGCGCCGGGGCGGGCTGGGGCGCGGCGAGCGGGGTCGGGCGTTCCGCAGCCGGGGCGGGCGCCGAGGCGGCGATGGCGAAGGCCGGCCAGGAGAAGGTGACGGCGGCGCCGCCCAAGGCATAGGGCGCATCGAAGGCCGCAGTGAGATCCGGCTCCGCCGCCACGGCGACCAGCAACTCCTCGACCGGCGTGCTTTCGACGATCACCGTCTCGGCGGAGATGGGGAAGGCGGGCTCGTCCACGGCAAGTTGCTGCATCGCCTCGTCGTCGAGATCGTCCTCTTCCTCGGCCGGGTCTTCTTCTGCCACGTCTTCCTCGTCCCAGCCGGCCTCCGCCTCATGCTCGTCCTCGTCGCTGTCGGCGAGCATTTCTTCGATGCTGTCGAGGTCGCCATCGGTCTCCTCGGCGGCCAGCGCTTCCTCTTCCTGGAAGGCAAGGGGCTGGCCGTTCTGGACGATGCCGTCATCGTGGATGGGCGGGAGCATCGGCGCGTCGATCGCCATGTCCTGATGCGCCGGCACAACCGGCGGCTCCGCCCAGCCGAGCTGGATCAGGCCGGCGATACGCTGGATGGAGTCCGGTTGGCCGGCCTGGGGCGTGAAGGTCGCGGTGACCACCGGCGTCGGCACGCTCGGCTCGGCGACGACCGGCGCGGCGTCACCAAGCGCGGCAGCGACGGGTTCGGGCGCCGCCGTGACGGGCGCCGCCGGGAGGGCGCTGTTGGGGGTCGCGGGCTGGAGAATGGGCGAGGCCGGCGGCTTGCGCGGTGGCACCACCAGCGCCGGCGGGCGCGCTGCCGTGGACGCGGCGGCATCGACCGGCGCGGCCGTCGGAGCTGTCGTGGCCGGAGGCGGCAGCACCGGTTCCGCCGCCGGCGGCTGGCGCAGCAGGTAATCCGGCGTGCGGGTGAAGCGGGTATTGGGCGGCATGGTGAAGGGCTGCAGCCAACTCGGGATCACCACCCGCGGGCCGGGGGCCACCGCCGGGGTCGGGTTGCCGGCATAGGCGGGCTCGCGCAGCGGCGCGGGATCCCGCGGGACGGCCGGTCCGCGCGGCATGCCGGTGGCGGGATAGCCGGCGGAAATCGCCCGGGCGGCCGGGCGGCCGGGCGGTTCGGCGAGCGGCGCACTGGCATAGAGCGAAGGCGCCGGCAGGGTGGAGCCGGGACCGCCGGCCGGATT
The DNA here is from genome assembly GCF_031456575.1 of Ancylobacter sp. 3268. Classification (NCBI taxonomy): domain Bacteria; kingdom Pseudomonadati; phylum Pseudomonadota; class Alphaproteobacteria; order Hyphomicrobiales; family Xanthobacteraceae; genus Ancylobacter; species Ancylobacter sp. 3268. The sequence goes on along the minus strand of NZ_JAVDUX010000007.1, from coordinate 194,681 downwards.
CTTCACCTGCGGCGGTGGCGGCGCGTTCAGCTTGTGATTGGCGCGGGAGACCAGGCGCGCGGCGCGCGCAGCGTCGTCCGAGGTGCCGGTGGATGGGGAACCATTCCGATCGGAAGGACGATCCGGGAAACGCATGAGCCGCCAAACCTGTGCCGCTGGAACCGTGACGGACCGCCATCGGCGGCCCGCCTCTCAACTGGCCTTAGGCATAGAAGATCAGCGTTAATGAAGCGTTTGAGGCCGGCGCTTTCCCCAGCGGGTGATGCGCCGGCGCAACGCTGCCGCCGTGAGGCGCTCAGCTCGGCAGGCCAAGCGTGGCGCGGATTTCCGGCGCCATGAGATTGTGCGTCTCCGGGTGCTTGATCATGTAGCGGCCGAACACCGAGCAGCGCGGTATGACCGACAAATGCCGCTCGCGCGCGCTGGCGAGGCCGGCCTCCACCAGCCGCGTGGCGAGGCCGCGGCCGCCGAGCTCCGCCGGGACCTCGGTGTGGGTGAAGATGATGTGGTCCGGGGCCAGTATGTATTGGGCGATGGCGAGATGCCCGTCGACCTCGATCTCGAATCGGTCCTTGGCGCGGTTGTCGCGAACCGGGATTTCGCCGTTCATGCTCATGTCATGCTCCTTGGAGGCTGTGCCCCGTTCTGGGGGATCTGCCGTGCCAGCATGCGGCACGCGATGGGATATTGTCGACCAAAACCGCCTCGCCAACGCCGCCGCTTGATACTGGAGGGGTAAAATCCCCTGCACGGACCGCTGCGATGGTGCCACCGGCAGGGGCGAGCGTAAAATTCGATCGGCGATCTTTTGACCACCTCCCGGGGCTGGGCTATGCCGGACCTGTCGTCAATCTCCGCGGACGGCCGGGGTTCCCGCGGTGCCAGGCCGGAGGATTGCCATGTCCGACATCACGTCCGAATCCGTCATCGAGACCGCAGCCTTTCCGTCGGCGCCACACCTGCTCGAGGCCATGGCACGCCGTCGCTCGGTGCCGGCGGCGGCGCTGGCCGCGCCGGCTCCCTCGGATAGGCAGTTGCGGCAGATGCTCACCCTGGCGGCGCGGGTGCCCGACCACGGCCTGCGCGAGCCCTGGCGCTTCGTGGTGATCGCCGGAGAGGCGCGGGCGCAACTGGGGCGCGGCCTGGCGCCGCTCTATCGCGCCGCCAACCCGCAGATGGACGCAGCGAAGCGGGAAAAATTCGCCGGCATCATGGAGCGGCTGTTTCTTTCGGCGCCGATGGCGGTAGTGGTGATCAGCCGTCCCGATCGCGCCTGCGCCATCCCGCTGTTCGAGCAGGAGCTTTCCGCCGGCGCGGTGTGCATGAACCTGCTGCATGCGGCGCAGGCATCGGGCTTCGGGGCGATGTGGGTGACCGGATGGGCGGCGACCCATCCCGCCGCCGCCGCTTTGATCGGCGCCGGAGAAGGGGAACGGATCGCCGGCATCATCCATGTCGGAACGGCCACGAACGTGCCGCCCGAGCGGCCTCGGCCGGATGTGGAGGCGCTGACCGCCTTCTGGACGCCGCCGGCGCCATGAGGCCGCGTCGGTGAGCCTCGGGCGCGGGACTTCGCACCCCGGAGCCGCAGCCGCCTGAAAGCGGAAAGCCCGGCTCGCTTTTTCAAGCGCTCCGGGCTTTGGAAGGAGAGAGCAGCGACGCAGGCGAAGCCGCGTCGCCGCCGAAGATCACGCCGCGGCGGAGGCGGCGGTGGGGACTTCCGAGATCGTCTTCAGCACCTGGGAGGCGATCGCATAGGGGTCGCCCTGGGAGTTCGGGCGGCGATCCTCGAGATAGCCCTTGTAGTCGTTCTTGATGAACGAGTGCGGGACGCGGATCGACGCGCCACGATCGGCCACGCCGTAAGAGAACTTGTTCCACGGAGCGGTCTCATGCTTGCCGGTGAGGCGCATGTGATTGTCCGGGCCGTAGACGGCGATGTGGGCTTCGAGGTTCTTGTCGAAGGCCGCCATCAGCGCCTCGAAATAGGCCTTGCCGCCGACGGTGCGCATGTACTCGGTGGAGAAGTTGCAGTGCATGCCCGAGCCGTTCCAGTCGGTGTCGCCGAGCGGCTTGCAGTGCCACTCGATGTCGATGCCGTACTTCTCGGTCAGGCGCTGCAGCAGGTAGCGGGCCATCCACACTTCGTCGGCCGCCTTCTTGGAGCCCTTGCCGAAGATCTGGAATTCCCACTGGCCCTTCGCGACTTCCGCGTTGATGCCTTCGTGGTTGATGCCGGCCTCGAGGCAGAGCTCAAGATGCTCTTCGACGATCTGGCGGGCAACGTCGCCGACGTTCTTGAAGCCGACGCCGGTATAGTAGGGGCCCTGCGGCGCGGGATAGCCGTGCTCGGGGAAGCCGAGCGGACGACCGTCCTTGTAGAAGAAGTATTCCTGCTCGAAGCCGAACCAGGCGCCTTCATCGTCGAGAATGGTGGCGCGCGCATTGGTAGAGTGCGGGGTGACGCCGTCCGGCATCATCACTTCGCACATCACCAGGACGCCGTTCTTGCGGGCCGGATCGGGATAGATCGCGACGGGCTTCAGCACGCAGTCGGAGCTGCGGCCTTCGGCCTGCATGGTCGAGGACCCATCGAAGCCCCACAACGGGAGCTCTTCGAGCGACGGGAAGTGGTCGAATTCCTTGATCTGCGTCTTGCCGCGCAGGTTGGGGACCGGCGTGTAGCCGTCCAGCCAGATATATTCGAGTTTGTATTTCGTCATGTCGGGTCTCTCGTGAGCTGGCGTCGCCAACGATGTTGCTGCCAGTGACCGTTGAGGTCCGGCCGCCAACGGCCACGAATTTCGAAGCATCTTTCGTGCCAATCCGCACACATGCAAGCGGGAGGTATCTCGGTGCCTGAACGCGGTCGATTGATATCGGCGGGAGCGTCGCCGATCGCAGGGGCGGGGGCGGGCCGCCGGCGGCGTCGCGGGCAGCGGGCGCGGTTCGCGGTGGCTGGAATCACGGTGCGGCGCGAGCAGGAATCGGCAGGTCGGGCATCGCCATGAACCGGCGGAACGCTCGCGCGTTGATGGGTGGACGGCCTCTCCCGAGCCGCTTTCGTGCCGACCATCGAAGCATTTCGGAGGGTGGTTAAATTATATGCAAGCAGTGATATTTTTTTACTCAAAATGATCGATATCCGGGCAATGCGTGCTATATACGAGTGACCGTCGCTGCCGGTCGGCGCGGCGTAAACAGGAGAAGAAACGATGAATGTCAGTCCGATTGGCGGTTCCGCCAAGATTTATGAGTTCCCGCGGGGTGGCAGGGCCGGTTTGTCCGGGCGTCGCGAAACCGAGCGTTTCGACGCCAATGTCGCCGCGCTACGCGCGATGCCGGTCGTTTTTGACGCCGGTTGGTATCACGAAGAGGCGATCAAGCAGGATCAGCCGACCGGCAAGCGGTCGTGACGCGCGTGGACCGATGGCCGTCGAAAGTCCGTGCCCGGCATAATCGACACAGTTGAGAGGGTCGGCACGCTGCGTTCCGGCCCTCTTTCATTATGTGCCCGTGAACCGGGCTTCCTGCCTAAATAATAGGCGTATCTCTGCCCGGTCCGCCGGATCGTTCATCCCCAGACGGCCGAGCTCTCTGTGTGCGTTTCGGACCGAGAGACGGGGCGATCGCCCGGCGTCGTCGCGCGTCTCATACTATTAGACAATTTCCAGATTTTCGGCTTCGCCGTTCCGTGGCTGCCGCCTTCGATGCGCTCCTCGGGACCATGCCGGATCATGACAGACGATATTCCGCAGCCGCCGAACGACAGCCCGGTCATCCGCACCATCGCCATGCCGGCCGACACAAATCCCGCCGGCGACATATTCGGCGGCTGGCTGATGGCCCATATGGACCTCGCGGCCGGCAACGTCGCCACCCGCCGGGTCAAGGGCCGCGCCGCCACGGTGGCGGTGGAGGCCATGGCTTTCCTCAGCCCGGTGCTGGTCGGCGACGAGGTCAGCTTCTACGGCACCATCATCGCCACCGGCCGCACCTCGCTGAAGATCCGGATCGAGGCCTGGCGCCGCAAGCGCGAGGGCGAGGACATCATCAAGGTCACCGAGGCGACCTTCACCTTCGTGGCGATCGACCGGGACAGGAGGCCGCGCCCGATCGATCCCATCTGACCCTTCGCCCCGGCGGCGGGAGTTGAGGGGGAATTGAGGGGGCGCCGTCATCCGGCCATTCCCCGTCCGTCGTCCGCGAGGGCGGACCCGTCAGTCGGGCAGGGGCTGGTTGCGGGCGCGCCGGGCGACGAGAAGGCCGGCGAGGCCGCTTCCCATCGATATCGACACGATCCAGCCCACCGACAGCGAATCGTGGCCGACAAGGCCGACGAACAGCGTCACCAGCGCTCCTACCGCCATCTGGATGAAGCCATAGAGGCTGGAGGCGGTGCCGACGGCGTGGGGATTGGCGCTCATCGCCAGCGTCGCCGCGCCCGGATTGGCGAAGCCGCCGGCATAGGTCATCAGGAACAGCGGAGCGACCAGCGTCGCCACGGTATCCGGCGCGATGGCGCGCCCGGCGAGGAAGGCGACCGCCGCCAGCGTGGCGACGGACGTGCCTATGAGCGCGATGGCTTCAAGGCTCATCCGGCGGGCCGCCTGCCGGGCGGTGAGGGCGCCGAGGATCGAGCCGGTCACCACCGCCAGATAGATGAAGCCGATGCCGAGGCTGGCATGCGGCAGTTCCTCGCCGACGAGGAAGGGCAGCGCGGCATAGAAGGCATAGGCGGTGACGGTGCAGGCGGCGCCGCACAGCGAATAGCCCATGAAGGCCGGCAGGCGCAGGAGCCGCCCATAGCCCAGCGCTATGCCGGAAAGGCTGAGCGGCGCGCTGCGAACCACATTGGTTTCCGGGAACCGCAGATAGAGCAGCACCAGGATGATCGAGGCGGCGACGAGCAGCACCGCGAACAGCATGCGCCAGCCGAGCAGCAGCGAGAGATAACTGCCGACCAGCGGCGCCACGGCCGAGGAGAGGGTGATCGCCGAGGCAAGCACGGCGAGCGCCGCCACCGCGGCCGGACCGGAGGAGGTTTCGCGGATGGTGGCGCGGCCGATGACCAGCCCGGCGCAACTGCCCACCGACTGCAGCACCCGCGCCACCAGCAGGGTGCCGAGGCTCGGCGCCAGCAGGGCGCCGACGGTGCCGACCAGATAGACCCCGATGCCGCCGAGGATGACCGGGCGGCGGCCGAAGCGGTCGGAAATGGGACCGTGCACGATCTGGCCGAGGGCGAGGCCCACCAGATAGAGCGTCACGGTGAGCTGGATCTGCGATGGACTGGCCGACAGTGCCACGGCCGCCGCCGGCAGGGCCGGCACGAAGACGTGCATGCTGAAGGTGCCGACGGCGGTGGTCATGGCCATCAGCAGCAGATTGACCCGCGGGCGCGGCGCATCGGGCGCGCTCTGCGCGGCGGCGCCGTCGACGGGGGCGTCGTCGGGCTCGGGAAGCTCGACCGTCGCAAGGGCGGGCGCGTTCATCGGCGAGGTCCCGCGTCAACGCACGGGAAAGCCCGGCCGCTCATCGCCGTACGGGCCGGCATGGAACGCGGCGCCATGGGGAGGATCGTCATGGAAGCTCGTACAGGGGCCATGGATGGTGAGCGCCCCTCCACCCCCGGCATCGCGGAATTCCGCGTCCCCCGCAACCCCCGAGATGGTGGACCCTGCCATGCAGCGTTCACCATTTCAGGAGAGAATGCCGGGATGCGGCCTAATGGTACCGCGACAAGGCGAGGTCGGCGGTCTCGATGGCCGGCTTCACCCGATTGACGAGGTCCGCCAGCACCTTCCCGGAACCGCAGGACATGGTCCAGCCCAGCGTGCCGTGGCCGCCATTGATATAGAGATTGCCGTAGCGGGTCGGGCCGATCACCGGGGTGCCGTCCGGCGTCATCGGCCGCAGGCCGGTCCAGAAGGTCGCCCGCCTCTGGTCGCCGGCGCCGCCGAACAGGTCTTCCACCGAATGCTCCAGCGTCGCGCGGCGGGCGGGCGGCAAATCGAGATTGAAACCGGCGATCTCCGCCATGCCGCCGACGCGGATGCGGTCGCCGAGGCGGGTGATCGCGACCTTGTAGGTCTCGTCCATCACCGTGGAGACCGGCGCGCGCGCCTCGTCCACGATCGGCACGGTGATGGAATAGCCCTTCACCGGATAGACCGGCAGATCGAGACCGAGCGGCTTCACCAGCGCCGGGGCATAGCTGCCGAGCGCCAGCACATAGGCATCGGCCTCGACGTCGCCGAGGCTGGTTTCCACCGCGACGATGCGGTCGCGCTCATATTTCAGCCGGCGGATGTCGACGCCGAAGCGGAAGGTCACGCCGGCATCTTCGCACAGCTTGTGCAGCGCGTTGGTGAATTTGAAGCAGTCGCCGGTCTCGTCGCCGGGCAGTTGCAGGCCGCCGACGATCTTGTGCTTCACCGGTGCCAGGCCGGGCTCGGCGGTGACGCAGCCGGCCGGGTCGAGCACGTTGAAGGGCACGCCGTCCGCCTTCAGCACCTCGATGTCCTTGCCGATGCCGTCGAGTTGCTTCTGGTCGCGGAACACCTGCAGCGTGCCCTGCATCCGCTCGTCATAATGGATGCCGGTCTCGGCTCGCAGCTCGGCGAGACAATCGCGGCTATATTCGGCGATGCGGACCATGCGGCCCTTGTTCACCGCGTAGCGCTCGGCGGTGCAATTGCGCAGCATCGCGATGACCCAGCGCCAGGTGGCGGCATCCGCCATCGGCCGGACGATCAGCGGCGCGTGCTTCATGAACAGCCATTTGACCGCCTTCATCGGAATGCCCGGCGCCGCCCAGGGCGAGGAATAGCCCGGCGAGACCTCGCCGGCATTGCCGAAGCTGGTCTCCAGCGCCGGGCCGGCCTGGCGGTCGAGCACCGTGACCTGATGGCCGGATTTGGCGAGATACCACGCGGTGGTGACGCCGATCACGCCGGCGCCGAGAACGACGATCTTCATGGAAGGTCCCTGTTGTTCTTGCGGCCGTCTGCCGGCCGTCAGCGGTAGATGCGGTGATAGCGGGCGCCGAGACGCGTCAGGACCTCATAGGCGATGGTGCCGGCCGCCTCGGCGACATCTTCCAGCGTCTGGTGCGGCCCGATCACCTCGACCAGGCTGCCGAGATGCAAGGAGCCGGCCGGAAGCCCACCGATATCGAGAATGATGCTGTCCATCGACACCCGCCCGACGATGGGCAGCCGGGTGTCGCCGAACCAGGCGGCGCCGCAGTCGGAAAGGTGGCGCGGCAGGCCATCGGCATAGCCGGCGCCGATGGTGGCGAGGCGCATCTGCGTCGGGGCGACGAAGCGCCCGCCATAGCCGATGCGCGCGCCGGCCGGCACGGTGCGGCTCTGTATCACCGGCACGTCGAGGCGGACGACCGGCGCCATCGGGTTGGGCAGGCCGCCGAACGGCGCGCCGCCATAGAGCGCTATGCCGGGGCGGGCGAGGTTGCCGGCATAGCCGGCGCCAAGAAAGCTGCCGCCGGAATTGGCAAAACAGGGCGTCGCGGCCGGGAACAGCGCGGCGAGGCGGTCGAAGGCGGCGAGCTGCTCGGCGTTCTGCGCATTTTCCGGTTCGTCGGCGCAGGCAAGATGGCTCATTACATGCAGGATTTCGATGCCCTTGAGCCGGGCCGGTTCGCTGGCAAGGGCTTCGGCGTCCTCCGGCTCCAGGCCGAGCCGGCACATGCCGCTGTCGAACTGAAGCAGCGCGGGCAGGGTGGCGCGCCGCGCGCGGGCCTGTGCGGCCCAGTTGTCGATCTGCGCGAGCGAATTGAGCACCGGCACGATGCCGGCCTCGGCACAGGTGCTCTCGGCGCCGGGCTGAAGGCCGTTCAGCACATAGAGGCGGGCATCGCCGGGCATGAGCGGGCGCAGCTTCAGCGCCTCACCCAGATGGGCGACGAAGAAGTCGCGGCAACCGGCGGCGTAAAGCGCCGGGGCGACCCGGGAGGCGCCGAGCCCATAGGCATCGGCCTTGACCACGCCAGCGGCGCGGGCCGGGGCGAGGCGGGCCTGGAGCAGGCGGTAATTCGCCGCCAGCGCGGCGAGGTCGATGGTAAGTACGCCCGAGGCGGCATCGACGACCGGCCGCTCTGCAATATCCGCGAACATCCGCCACCTCTCAGAAGGAATGAGAGAGCGTAGCGCGGCAATCGCGCAATTGCCGGTCATTTCGTGCTTGGAAATTTCGATATTTGGTATTTCATGCACGAAACGATCAATATTTCGAAGAAACCGCCATGGCCGCCCTCGACCCCATCGACCGTAACATTCTACGGCTTTTACGCCTCGACGCCCGCATGAGCACGGCGAAGATCGCCGAGGAGGTCGGGCTGTCGCCCTCGAGTTGCCTCCGGCGCATCAAGCTGATGGAGCATAGCGGGGTGATCCGCGGTTATACCGCTCTCATCGACCATTCGGCGCGCGACCCCGGCTTGGCGGTGATCGTCAACATCACGCTGGAGCGGCAGACCGAGGACTATCTCACCCGCTTCGAGACCGCGGTGCGCCGCCATCCGGAAATTCGCGAGTGCTACCTGATGACCGGCGGCTCGGATTATCTGCTGCGGGTGGAGGTCGAGAACGCCGCCGAGTTCGAGCGGGTGCACACCGAGATCCTCTCGACGCTGCCCGGCGTGCTGCGCATCCATTCGAGTTTCTCGATCCGCAACGTGATGGCGACGCGCCGGCGCTGAATGGGTTCGCCAAAGCGCTGTTTGCGCCGACGGCATGCCGGCCTATACCGGCTTCTCCCGAGAAACGCGGATCGCCTCATGCTCACCATCGGATTTGTCGGCACCGGAACGCTCACCGAGGCCGTGGTCGCCGGCCTCATGCAATCCCACGCCGGACGCTGCCGCATCCTGCTCTCCCCCCGATCGGAGGCGATCTCGCGCCGGCTCGCCGAAGCGTATGAAGAGGTCGAACGCTGCGCCGGCAATGAGGAGGTCGTCGAGCGCAGCGACATCGTCGTGCTGGCGGTGCTGCCCAAGCAGCTTGCCGACGTGACGGCGGTGCTGCCGTTCCGCCGCGAGCAACTGATCGTGAGCGTTGTTGCCGCCGCGCCGGTGGAGAGCGTGCGGGCGCTGGTGGCGCCGGCCGCGACGGTGGTGCGGGTGATTCCGCTGCCGCCGATCCGCTTCCGCAAAGGCCCGGTGGTGCTGTATCCGGCCAATGCGATGGTCGAGGAACTGTTCGGCGGGCTGGGCGACCTGATCGTCGTCGAGCGCGAGAGCGAACTTGCCGCCATCGGCCATGCCAGCGCGGTGATGTCCTCGCACTACGAATTGCAGAATGCGGTCATCGGCTGGCTGCGGTCGCGCGGGCTCGCCGAGGCGACGGCCGCGCTTTATGTGCGCTCGCTGTTCGCCGGGCTGGGCGAACTGGGCCTCGACGCCGCGCGGAAGGGCGAAAACGTCGATCCGGTGCATCACGAGACCGCCGGCGGCCTCAATGAATGCGGGCGGGCCTATCTGATGCGGCAGGGCTGGTTCGACGAGGTCGGCAAGGCGCTCGACGTCATCGCGCAGCACGTGCCCTCGAAGCCGAAAGGGTGAGGAGGCCGGCCGAACCGGCCTCCCACCCTTGGCCTCAGATGCCGGCCATGTTGATGTACTTCACCACGACATAGTCCTCGATGCCGTAATGCGAGCCCTCGCGGCCGAGGCCGGACTGCTTGACGCCGCCGAACGGCGCCACCTCGTTGGAGATGAGGCCGGTATTGACGCCGACGATGCCGTATTCGAGCCGCTCGGCGACCCGCCACACCCGGCCGAGGTCGCGGGCGTAGAAGTAGCTGGCGAGGCCGAACTCGGTATCATTGGCCAGCGCGACGACCTCGTCCTCGGTCTCGAAGCGGTAGAGCGGCGCCAGCGGGCCGAAGGTTTCCTCGCGCGACACCGCCATTTCCGGCTTCACGTCGATGAGGATGGTCGGCTCGAAGAAGGAATGGCCGAGCGCGTGGCGCTTGCCGCCGAGCGCCACCTTCGCGCCCTTCGACACCGCGTCGGCGATGTGCTCCTCCACTTTCTCCACCGCCTTCCCGTCGATCAGCGGGCCGATGCGCACGCCCTCGCCCATGCCGTCGCCGACCTTCAGCGCCGCGACCGCCTTCACCAGCTTCTCGGCGAAGGCGTCATAGACCTTGGCGTGGACATAGAGCCGGTTGGCGCAGACGCAGGTCTGGCCGGCATTGCGGTACTTGGAGAGAATGGCGCCTTCCACCGCGGCGTCGAGATCGGCATCGTCGAAGACGATGAAGGGGGCGTTGCCGCCGAGCTCCATCGACACCTTCTTGATGGTGGCGGCGGTCTGCTGCATCAGCACCCGGCCGACTTCGGTCGAGCCGGTGAAGGTGAGCTTGCGCACCGTCGGGTTGGAGGTGAACTCGGCGCCGATGGCACGGGCCGAACCGGTGATGACCGACAGTACGCCGGCCGGCACGCCCGCCCGCTCGGCGAGCACGGCCAGCGCCAGCGCGGTGAGCGGGGTCTGCGACGCCGGCTTCACCACCATGGTGCAGCCGGCGGCGAGCGCCGGGCCGGCCTTGCGGGTGATCATCGCCGCGGGGAAGTTCCACGGGGTGATGGCGGCGCAGACGCCGATCGGCTCCTTGGTGACGACGATGCGCTGGCCCTTCGCCGGGGCGGGGATGACGTCGCCGTAGATCCGCTTGCCCTCCTCGGCGAACCACTCGATGAACGAGCCGGCATAGGCGATCTCGCCCCTGGCCTCGGCCAGCGGCTTGCCCTGCTCGGCGGTCATGATGGCGCCGAGGTCGTCCTGGTTGGCCATGATCAGCTCGAACCAGCGGCGCAGCACGGCGGCGCGCTCCTTGGCGGTGCGGGCGCGCCACTCCGGCCAGGCGGCGTTCGCCGCCGCGATGGCGGCGCGGGCTTCGGTGGCGCCGAGATTCGGCACGGTGCCGACGAGGTCGCCGGTGGCGGGATTGCGGACTTCGATGGTGGTCTCGGCGCCGATCCAGCTGCCGCCCACCAGGCAATCATCGCGCAGCAGGCTGGGATCTTTCAGGTTCAGCACGGCAGTTCTCCGTAAGGCGGCCGCCGGTCGGACCGGCGCGCCGGAGGCGACAAGGTCGAAGCAAGGGTGACCTTGTAACGCCGTCCGGCGGGCGGAGGAAAGCCGTCGATTCGATCAGGCGTACGATCAGCCCGGCTGGATGCCGGGTTGACCTTTGGGGAAGCGGGCGATGACCGCCGGATCGATGTTCAGGTGCTGGGCGACCAGTTCGGGTGGCGCATGGGCAAGCCAGTTCGACAGGTCGATCTCCTGATATTCTGGAGCCCGGAACACCGCGAGCACCTGAACGTCCTCGGTGCCGGTGTTCTCGATGTAGTGGCCCTGGCTTTTGGGCACCACGCCGAGGTCGCCGGCCTGGAAGTCGATGGTCTGCGCGCGCGGGCCGGCATTGAATACCGTCATCCGGCCCTTGCCCTTGATCCAGTACTGCCATTCGTCGGCATTGGGATGCCAGTGCATGCGCCGGAGCGCGCCGGGCTTGATGGTCTCGATCGCCGCGGCCACGGTCTTGGAGACCTTGAAGCTGCGGCTGTCGGCGAGATGGATGGTGCCGCCCGCGCCGTCGATCACCGGCTTGGTGCCGGTCAGCGAGAAGGTGAACGGCTCGGGCGGGGTGCCGCCGGAGGCGACCGCGGCCTGATCGACCGAAAGGGCCGGCGGCTCCTGTCCCTGGAAGATCCACAGATCGTGCAGCGGGATGTTCTTGAACGTCTCCGCCGGCACGCCGAAATTCTGGCCGAGTACCTTGGGCGGGGTGTGGATGAACCAGTCGGTCAAAAGCAGCGTGTTGTATTCCGACTGATAGGCATCGTCGAACACGATGACGAATTCGCAGCCATCCGGCCCCAGTCCCTGCAGCGAATGCGGGTAGCCGGCGGGGAAAAACCAGATGTCACCGGCACCGACGTCGCGCACATAGGCGCGGCCTTCCGGATCGAGCACGGTGATGCGGCACAGACCGTTGGTCATCAGCGCCCATTCGCCGGCGAGGTGCCAATGCATCTCGCGGATGCCGCCCGGCCCGAGGCGCATGTTGACGCCCGACACTTCCTTCGCCGCCGGGAATTCGGTGGCGGTGGCCTGACGCGCCCAGCCGCCGCCCTGAATGCGCTTCGGCATGATGTTGAAGGAGGACCACATCATCGGCATGTTGCCGACATCGGTGGGCGGCTGGTTCTGGAAGGAAGGCAGCTGCTCCTCCAGCACCGGGTTGCGCGGGCCGGGATTTGACAGGGCGCCGGGGGTCGAATTGATCGCTCCCTGCGGCGGCTGGTCGGGATTGCCGAAGCTGGCGGCATGGGCGGAGCCGGCGGCGAGCGCGGCACCGCCAACGGCTCCGGCGGCGAGCAGGCTGCGGCGGGACAGGTTTTCCATTGTCTTCCCCTTGCGGATGGATGTCCGAGGCTGAAAACAGCATGGCCCCGCCGGTCGCTGGGGTCTTTTCATGACGAATGACCGCGCTCGCGCGCCGGTACGGGCATATACGCAACCGATGGTATCCGGTTATTCCGGCGCCCGCGTCGAGGACGTTGCCGGCCGCGGGGAGCTCGCCACGGGGCCGGTTCCGGCCGAGGGCGCCTGATCCGCCCGCTGGCGGCGGCGTGGTTGGCCCGCCTCAGAAGACTTCCGGCACCCGGTGGCGGGCATAGTCCGCCTCGATATAGCCCTTCGGCTTCTGGCGCTTGGGCAGCTTGATCGGCTCGCGCTCCACCGGCTCATAGGGCACCTGCGAGAGCAGGTGGGCGATGATGTTGAGCCGGGTGCGCTTCTTGTCGTCGGACTGGATGACGTGCCACGGCGCCCACTCGGAATCCGACATGGCGAACATCTCGTCGCGCGCCCGCGAGTAATCGTACCAGCGGTTGTAGGATTTGAGGTCCATGGGCGACAGCTTCCAGACCTTGCGCGGGTCGCTGATGCGCTGCTCGATGCGGCGGGTCTGCTCCTCCGGGCTGACCTCCAGCCAGTATTTGACCAGGATGATGCCGGAATCGATGATCGCTTGCTCGACGCCACTTATGGTCTCGAGGAACTTGCGCGCCTGCTTGTTGGAGCAAAATCCCATCACCCGCTCGACGCCGGCGCGATTGTACCAGCTGCGGTCGAAGATCACGACCTCGCCGCCCGCCGGCAGATGCGGCAGGTAGCGCTGGGCGTACATCTGCGATTTCTCGCGGTCGCTCGGCGGCGGCAGGGCGATCACGCGGAACACGCGCGGGCTGACACGCTCGGTGATCGCCTTGATGGTGCCGCCCTTGCCGGCGCCGTCGCGGCCTTCGAACAGCACGCAGACCTTGGCGCCGGTCGCCTTGACCCATTCCTGCATCTTCACCAGCTCGGCATGCAGCTTGTAGAGTTCGCGCTCATAGGTTTTGCGGGACATCTTGTCTGACGCTTCGGCTGGCTTTTCGACGACGGTATCCATGACACGTTACTCCCTGGATATTCGGACGCGCCCGGCCCGGCGCATGCGGGCCGCACCGTGTTTCCCGGTGGCACAGGCAAGCCGCAGCCGGTGCGGAAGGTGCCCGTGATCGACCGACATTCTTGGCGCGCTCTCACGACAGGCGTCGCGCCAAGGTAGCATAAGGCCGTCGCACAAGGTATCCGCTGGCTAGCCGCGCAGCGGGGATTCAATGGGCACCGCGGGCTTACCGGGATCGTTACTGACCGGTCTCGCCGCGGGCCCCCGCAGGCTGAACAGGGCGCCGGCCTCCTCGAGATCGTCGAACATCATGTCGCGGCCGATCCGGTCGATGACGCCGGCCCGCTCCAGCAGCTTCATCGGATCCGTATGCAATTCCGCGATACCGAAGGCGATGCCGCGCGCGGCGAGCGCGGTGCGCACCTCGTCGAGCATCGCTGCCGCGGTGCTGTCGATCTGCACCACCGCGCTGGCATCGAGCAGGAACCAGCGGGCATCGGGCGGCAGGTCGTCCATCATCTCCTGCAGCCGGCCGCGGACATAATCGACATTGAAGAATAGCAGGCTGCCCTGGATCAGGCACACGGTGAGCCCCGGCACCGGCCGCGCCTCCTTGAAGCGGTGCAGCTTGTAGAAGCCAGGCCGGCCGGGAAGCCGCCCGAGCAGCGCGTCATGCGGGCGCATTTCCTTGAGCAGCACATAGAGCAGCGTGGCGGCCACCGCGACGATGACGCCGTTGAGCACCCCGAGGCTGATCGCCCCCCACATGCCGATCAGCGCGAAGCCGAACTCCATGCGGCTGATCCGCCACAATTCCCGGAGGCTGGCCGGATCGAGCAGGCCGAGCGAGGCGGCGACGAGGATCGCGCCCAGCGCCGGCGCCGGCAGCAGCCGCAGTGCGTCGTTGAGGAACAGCATCACGCTGGCCAGCGCCAGGGCCGCGACCAGACCGGCCATCTGGCTGCGCCCGCCGACCGACAGATTGATGGCGGTGCGCGAATCCGACACCGTCACCGGAAAGCCGCTGAACAGACCGGCGGCGATGTTGGCACCGCCGAGGCCGACGAGTTCGCGGTTGGCATCGACGGAAAACCCCTCGCGGGCGCCGAAACTGCGGGCGGCGACGAGGCCCGAGCTGAAGCTCACCAGCCACAGCGCGCCCGCACCCAGCAGCAGGTTCTGCAGCGGCAGGCCGGAGGCGGAGGGCAGCGCCAGCGAGGGCAGGGCCTGCGGCAGCGGGCCGACCACCTTGATGCCGTGCCCTTCGAAATCGAACAGGGCAGAGGCGGCGATGCCGAGCACCACCACCACCAGCGGCCCCGGCACCGGCGATTGCAGCCGTTGCAGCAGCAGAGTCAGAGCCAGCAGGCCGAGGCCGAGCGCCAAGGTCGGCCAGTGGATGTCGTGCCACTGGCGCGCCAGGTCGACCAGCGGCTCGAGGAGGCCGTCCGACGAGACCTTCAGCCCGGTGAGGCGGCTGATCTGGCCGACCATGATGGAGATGGCGATGCCGCCGATGAAGCCGATGAGGATCGGTCGCGACAGGAAGGCGGCGACCGCGCCCAGTCGCAGGGCGCTGGCGAGGAAACACATGCCGCCGACGATCAGTGCCAGCAGCGCCGCGATGCCGACGCGGTCCAGCGTCGGGCTTTGCGCGACAAGGCCGGCCAGGACGGCGGCGAGCACCGTCATGGTGGCGGCATCAGGCCCGACGACCAGCCGGTGCGACGGGCCGAGCAGCGCGTAGCCGAGCAGCGGGAAGATCGAGGCATAGACGCCGACTTCCGGCGGCAGGCCGGCAATGGCGGGATAGGCGATGGCACTGGGGATCGCCACCGCGGCGATGGCAAGGCCGGCCATGGCATCGCGCCCCAGCCATTGTGCCTTGTAGCCCGCAAAGCCCTGAAGCAGGGGAAACCTCGCCGGCATCTCACCCTCACGCATACGCGCCGTCTGCCTGCCCGACAGGCAGGCAGAAGCATCATCGGCAGCTGGCGAGCGTGGTACGATTATCGCCGGCCCGCAAGTCCGTATGTGACGTTACGTTGACGTGCCCGGCGCAGCCGGCCGGGCGGGGCACGGCTCTCGGGCCGCTGGCCTTATGTCGACGGCGCGAGCGTGACCGGGGCGAGGCCGGGAAGATCGGGGCCGACCGGAACGATGCCGTTCGGGTTCAGCGACTTGATCGAATAGTAGCCGCGCTTGATGTGATCGATGCGGACCGTGTCGCGGATGCCGGGGATGGCGAGCACGCGCAGCATGTAGGCCTGCAGCGCCGGGTAGTCGGCGATACGCTTCAGATTGCACTTGAACAGGCCGTGATAGGCGGCGTCGAAGCGCACCAGCGTCACGAACAGGCGGATGTCGGCCTCGGTGAAACGGTCGCCGAACAGGAACGGCCCGGTGCCGGCGAGGCGCTCCTCCAGCTCCGCCAGCATGCCGAACACGTCGGCGAAGGCTTCCTCATAGGCGAGCTGGGTGGTGGCGAAGCCGGCGCGGTAGACGCCGTTGTTGAGGCGCGGATAGAGGCGGGCGTTGAGCGCGTCGATGGCTTCGCGCAGATCTGCCGGGTACAGGTCGACGCCATCATCCGCCAGCCTGCCGAAGCCGGAATTGAACATGCGCACGATGTCGGCGGACTCGTTGTTGACGATGGTGCCGCGCTGCCTGTCCCACAACACCGGCACCGTGGCGCGCCCGGTATAGTGCGGATCGGCGCGGGTGTAGAGCTGGTGCAGGTAGCTGGCGCCGTTCACGATGTCCGGCGTCGCGCCGGGATAGTCGCCGAAACGCCAGCCCTCGTCGGTGAGCGCCGGCTCGACCACCGAGAGCGAGACGACGCCCTCCAGCCGCTTGAGCTTGCGGGTGATCAGCGTGCGTGAGGCCCAGGGGCAGATGAGCGCGACATAGAGATGGTAGCGGCCGGTCTCGGCGGCAAAGCCGCCCTCGCCGGTGGGGCCGGGCGCGCCGTCCGGCGTCACCCAGTGGCGAAAGCCGGAAACCTGGCGCACGAAGCCGCCCTTGGCGTCCTTGGCCTGCACCGGATGCCAATCCGCCGTCCATTTTCCTTCGACTAGCATCGGGTCTCTCCGGGCTCACGTCACAGCAGGTGGCCGCCGGCGGTTTGCCGGCGGCTTCATCGCATAGGGCGCGGCGGCGTCAGCGGGCAGCGGAGGTGGTTGGCTTCAGGGCCAGCGCGCCGTCGCCGCCGAGCGCCACCGCCAGCAGGCCGACAATCCACAGCGCCAGAAATTCCCAGCCGCCCTTCGGATTGGTGAAGAAGAAGCCGGCCGGGCCGTGCACGGTGAAGATGGCGCCGAGCAGGATCGGGATCAAAGCGAGGGCGGCGAGGCGCGGCCACAGGCCGAGGATCAGCGCGACGGCGCCGATGAGCTCCCAGGCGATGGTGACATAGGCGAGCCAGCCCGGCAGGCCCAGCGAGCCGAAGAAGCCGGCGGTGCCGGCCGGGGTGAACACGAAGATCTTCAGCCCGGCATGGGCGAGGAACAGGATGCCGAGCGCAAGGCGCAGCACGAGGACGGCATAAGGTGCCGTGCGCGTATCGATCATGACAGGGTCCTTTCAGGAGAAACGCAAATCTCCCCAACTCTGCACCTGTCTTGCCTGGATGATTATCCGCGCAAAGCGGCAATGTTTCCTTCCATATTGGAAACGGTGCGTCTACCAGCCTTCGTCCCAGGCCGGTTCGCCGCGGAAGCGCTCGACCAGGAAATCCACCAGCACCCGCACCTTGAGGGCGAGGTGTCGGCCCGACGGGTAGAGGGCGAACAGCCCGTGCGGCGCGGCCTCCGACGCCGCCAGCAGCCGCCGGACATCGCCGGCGCGGATATGCGGGCCGGCGATGAAGCTCGGCACATTGGCGATGCCGAGGCCGGCGGCGGCGGCGGCGAGGCAGGCCTCGCCGCTGGAGAAGCGCAGCCGGCCGGCGATTGCGATGTCGACGGCGCCGCCCGCCGGGTTGCGGAACCGCCAATTGTGCGGGTCGCGGAAATTGGTGTCGATGATGCAGTCGTGATCGGCGAGATCCTGCGGGCGAGCCGGCACGCCACGGGCGGCGAGATAGGAAGGGGAGGCCACCAGAACCACGCGGGCCTCGCAGAGCTTGCGGGCGACGAGGCTGCTGTCGACCGGCGTGCCGATGCGCACCGCGGCGTCGTAGCCCTCCTCGACCAGATCCACCACCCGGTCGGTAAAGCCGACATCGAGCCGGATCTCGGGATAGGCGCGGGCGAAATCGAGCAGCGCCGGGGTGAGCTGGATCGAGCCGAACGACATCGGCGCGGTGATCCGCAGCGTGCCCGCCGGGGTGCCGGAGGCGTTGCGTATCGCGGCATCGAGGGCGTCGAACTCCTCCAGCAGCGCCTTGACGCGGTGGTAATAGGCGGCGCCGACCTCGGTGGGGGCCAAGGCGCGGGTGGTGCGCTTGATAAGCTGCACCCCGAGATCGGCTTCCAGTCGCGACACCAGCTTGGAGGCCTGGCCGCTGCTGGTACCGAGACGACGGGCGGCGGCGGCGAAGCTGCCGAGATCGAGCACCGCCACCAGCATGCGGTCGCAATCCAGCCTTTCCATCAATGTCCTTCCGCTGCTAGACGCGAAGCGGCGCATTTCACCATGATCGCTGCCGGATTGGAATTTCTCAGGCGCGCCGGTACTTTCGCGAGCCGTGCTTTTGCACCCCTGTCGCCGCCGGCAGTAGCGGGATAGGTTGGGGATCGTCGGTGAGTGGGAGCAAGTAAGGCCCGTGACGTTTCCTGAACTCGGCCTCGGCGATGTCGAGGCGGCGGCCGCGCGCATCGCGGGTGCGGTGGCGTCGACACCGTTCGTGCACTCCGAAACCCTGTCGCAGAAGCTCGGCGCCGAGGTCTGGCTGAAATTTGAGAACCTGCAGTTCACCGCCTCCTTCAAGGAACGCGGCGCGCTCAACAAGCTGTTGTCGTTGTCGGACATCGACAAGGCGCGCGGCGTGATCGCGGCTTCCGCCGGCAACCATGCCCAGGGTGTCGCCTATCACGCCCGCCGCACCGGCGTGAGCGCCACCATCGTGATGCCGACCACCACCCCCAACCTCAAGGTGGAGCGGGTGCGCGAGCACGGCGCCCGCGTGGTGCTGCACGGCGCCGGCTTCGCCGAGGCCGCCGCCGAGATGATCCGGCTGGCGCGGGAGGAGGGGCGGACCATCGTCCACCCCTTCGACGATCCCGTCGTCATTGCTGGCCAGGGCACGGCGACGCTGGAGATGCTACGCGCGCAGCCGGCGCTCGACACCCTGGCCGTGCCGATCGGCGGCGGCGGGCTGATCGCCGGCGCCGCCGTGGTGGCGCGGGCGCTGTGCCCGGACCTGCGCATCGTCGGCGTGCAGTCGGAGATATTCCCAGGCATGGCACGGGCGCTCGGACGCTTCGCCGGCGAACCCGCGCCGGGTTCCTCCGTTGCCGAGGGCATCGCCGTCCTCGATCCCGGGCAGATCACCCGTGCCATCGTGCAGGCCGGCGTCGACGATATCGCGGTGGTGAGCGAGGATTCCATCGAAGAGGCCATCGCCTTGCTGCTCGGCATCGAGAAGACGCTGTGCGAGGGTGCCGGCGCCGCCGGCATCGCCGCCATGCTGGCGCGGCCGGAGCTGTTCGCCGGCCGCAAGGTGGGCGTGATCCTTTCCGGCGGCAATATCGACACCCGCGTGCTGGTGGCGGTGCTCCAGCGCCACCTCACCCGCGCCGGGCGCATGGTGCGCATTCGCGCCGAGCTGCCGGACCATCCGGGCGCGCTCGCCCGGCTCACCGCGGTGGTGGCGGCCGAGGGCGGCAACATCTACGAACTGCGCCACGAGCGGCTGGCGGCCGCGAGCCGGGCGAAGGAAAGTTCGGTCTCGCTCGATGTCGAGCTGCGCGATCCCTCCGACCTGCCGCGACTTCTGGAGAAGCTGGCGGCCGAGCAGTTCCGCGTGCGGCGCGACGAGTTCTGAGGCTCCGCCGGCCGCGCGCGTGAACGACGGTGATCTACGTCGGAAGTAGCTCGCGGACGGAACGCCCGGCAATTCGAACCAGGATGAACCCTTGAGACGCGTAGAATGGTCGCGCATCGCTATGACTTCTGGCCATGTGCAAACCAATCGTTTGACTATTCCGTGCATTCGCAATCGCGCATATTGTTGGAATATGCGCGCGAATTGCATGAAGGCAGGCACATGGCGGCGCGGCCGGATAGGCGTGGAGGGTTGATGGGCCTGCCGGGCAGCCTGTGGCGGCGATTGCCGCTCCTCTGCCTCGCATGGGTTCTGTGCATCGGCGCGGGCATGGCCGCCACCGATGGTCCTATCCGTCTGCAGATCGTCGGCGGGCTCGCAGGGATCACCCAGTTCAACAAGCTCGAGAAGCCTTTCTGGGAGAAGGAAATTGCCGAGCGGTCCGGCGGGCGCATCGCGGCGACCATCAAATCCTTCGACGCCGGCGGGCTGCGCGGCCAGGAGATGCTGCAGCTGATGCGCCTCGGCGTGGTGCCGTTCGGCACCGTGCTGCTGAGCATCGCCTCGGGGGATGACCCGGAGCTCAATGCCGTCGATCTGCCGGTGCTCAACCCCGACATGAAGACGCTGCGCCGCACGCTGGGTCTGTTCCGCGAGCATCTGGGCACGGTCCTGCGCACCCGCTACGGCATCGAGCTCCTGGCCGTCTATGCCTACCCGGCGCAGGTGCTCTATTGTGACAAGCCTTTCACCGGCCTCGACGACCTCGCCGGCCGCAAGGTGCGTACCTCGTCGATCGCCCAATTCGAGCTGATGACCGCGCTCAACGCGGTGCCGGTGGTGGTGCCCTTCGCCGAAATGACCAATGCGCTGCGCGACGGCGTGGTCGACTGTGCCATCACCGGGACGCTCAGCGGCTATGAGATCGGGCTCCCCAACGTCACCACCCATGTCCACGCCATGGCGATCAGCTGGGGGCTCTCCTTCTTCGGCGCCAATCTCGCCGCGTGGAAGGCGCTGCCGCCGGACGTGCAGGAGATCATCCGCACCGGTGTCGCCGATCTCGAACAGCGCATCTGGCGGCAGGCGGAAGCCGACACCGAGCGCGGCCTGGCCTGCAACACCGGCAAGGTCGCCTGCGCCGGCCCGCCGGAGCGGCCGATGACCCTGGTGCCGACCTCGCGCAGCGACGAGGCCCGCCGGACCCACCTGCTGCGCGAGGTCGTGCTGCCGCGTTGGATCGAACGATGCGGCGAAGGCTGCGTGAAGGCCTGGAACACCTATTTCGCCCCGACCCTCGCCATCGAAGCCAAGGCAAAGTGACTGTGCACGCTGCAGCCGATGGTGAACGATGATCCGGCACCGTCTTCAGCTGATCGTCATCATGGGGACGGTCCTCATCCTCCTGGTGATGGCCGTGGGCATGACCGTGCTGCTCGACCGCGGCGAACGCGGCGCGCTGAAGGCGGCGGAACTCTCGCTGGAGCGGGTGGCGCAGGCGGTCGAGAACACCCTGAACCGCCAGCTTCTCCAGGTTCACGGCGCGCTGGCCAGCCTGCCGACCCTGTTTGCCGCCGCCAATGTCTCGCCGCAGGCGCCGGAGATCGCCGACGAATTGCTCCGCGGCATCAATTTCCAGACCCTCGCCTATAATGATTTGCTGCTGGTCAATGCGGAGGGCCGGGTCGTGGCGTCCGCCCGCGAGCGCAGCCAGGGGCGCACGCTCCCCTTCGGCGCCCGCGAGTTCGGCAGCGGCCCGGCGGCCCTGATCGGTCCGGTCCGCAACCGCATCACCGGCGAATGGTCTCTCTACGTTTCCCGCACCGTCCCCGACTGGAAGAACGTCACCGCGGTCGCCGAGGTGCCGCTGCCCACGCTGATGGGGCTGCTCGGCGAAACCGGCATCGATCCGCGGATGCGCATCCAGCTGGAGCGGCCGAATGGCCAGCTCATCGCGGCCCTGCCGCATGACGAACTGCGCACGGGCGAGGTGAACCCCGCCGCGCTCGGCACCCAGGTGCCGGACGGCAAGGCGTTTCTGGTGGCCGGAGACGGCGGAGAAGGGAGCCGCCTCGCGGTGGTCCGGGCCTCGCTCTATGACGATGTGCGGCTGGTGCTCACCGCCAGCCGCCAGGCCATGCTGGAAGACTGGCAGCGGGATCGCGACCGCCTGGTGGTCGCGACCTTGCTGGCAGGCGCGATGCTGGTTGCCTCCGCCGGCGCGCTGCTGTTCGCGCTGCGCCAGCGCGAGCGCGCTGACGCCGAGCGCACGCGCGCCGCGAAGGTGCTGGTGAACGCCATCGAGGCGATGTCGGACGGTTTCGTCATGTGGGACGAGGAGGATCGGCTCGTCACCTGCAACCAGCGCTATCGCGACATCTACCCGCTGATCGCGCCTTTCCTGCTTCCGGGCGTGCGCTACGAGGACGTGATCCGCAAGGGCGTCGAGGTCGGGCAGTTTCCGGATGTGGGCGGCGACGCCGAGGCCTTCGTGGCCGAAATGGTCGACTGGCATCGCAGCGGCACCGGAACCATCGAGCGCCGGCTGGCGGACGGGCGCTGGATCCTCGTGCGCGAGCGGCGCACCGCCGATGGCGGCATCGTCGGCATCCGGACCGATGTCACCACCCTCAAGAACACGCTGGCCGAACTCGCCGAGGCCAATATGCGGGCGACCGAGGCGGCCGAGGAGGCGCAGCGGCAGAATGCGGCGCTGACCGAGCGCGAGAGCCGCATCCGCTTCCTCGCCCATCACGACGACCTGACCAGCCTGCCGAACCGGGTGCTGTTTCGCGAGCGGGCCGAGGCGGCGCTCCGCGCCACCGAG
This sequence comes from Ancylobacter sp. 3268, assembly GCF_031456575.1. Classification (NCBI taxonomy): domain Bacteria; kingdom Pseudomonadati; phylum Pseudomonadota; class Alphaproteobacteria; order Hyphomicrobiales; family Xanthobacteraceae; genus Ancylobacter; species Ancylobacter sp. 3268. The sequence continues at coordinate 172,377 of NZ_JAVDUX010000007.1, read as the reverse complement.
GGGCAGGGCATCCGCCTGGCCCTGCTTTATCTCGACCTCGATCGCTTCAAGGACGTCAACGATACGCTCGGGCACCCGGTCGGCGACGCGCTGCTGCGCGCCGCGGCCGAGCGGTTGCGGGGCTGCGTCGGCGATCCCGAACGGATCGCCCGGCTGGGCGGCGACGAATTCGCGGTGATCTGTTTCGCCCCGGCATCTTCGAGCGAGCCCGAACTGTTGAGCGCGCGCATCATCGAGGCGCTGAGCACGCCCTACAGCATCCTCGGCCACACCATCGCGATCAGCGTCAGCGTCGGCATCGCCCTGGCCGACGGAGCCGATGTCGACGCCGACGCCCTGCTCAAGCAGGCCGATCTCGCCTTGTATGAGGCGAAAGCGAAGGGGCGGGGCACCTACCGCATCTTCGCGCCGGAGATGGACGCGCATCTGCGCGCCCGGCTGGAGATGGAGGCGGATCTGCGCCAGGCGTTGGACGCGCAGCAATTCGAGATCGTCTACCAGCCGATCTACGAGCTCGCGACCTCGCAGCTGCGTGGCTTCGAGGCGCTCTTGCGCTGGACGCACCCGCAGCGCGGCGCCATCTGCCCGGCCCGCTTCATCCCACTGGCCGAAGAGACCGGACTGATCGTCGATATCGGCGCCTGGGTGCTGCGCCGCGCCTGTGCCGACATCATGCTGCTGCCGGGCGACCTGAAGGCCGCAGTCAACATCTCGCCGGTACAGCTGGCCTTTGGCGACATCGTCGAAACCGTGAGCGAGGTGCTGCGCGAGAGTGGATTGGACCCCGGCCGGCTGGAACTGGAGATCACCGAGACCGCGCTCTTCGCCGACAACCAGCGCAATCTCGATGTGCTGCGGCGTCTGCGGGCGCTCGGCGTGCGGATCGTGCTCGACGATTTCGGCACCGGCTATTCCAGCCTGAGCCATCTGCGCCTGTTCCCGCTCGACAAGATCAAGATCGATCGCTCCTTCGTGCAGGAGATGACGCATCGGCTCGACAGCGCCGCGATCGTCGACGCCCTCGCCGCGCTGGCGCTGCGGCTCAACATGACCACCACCGCCGAGGGCATCGAGACCGCCGAGCAATTGGAGGTCGCCCGGCGGGTCGGCTGCACGGAGGGGCAGGGGTATTATCTCGGGCATCCGAAGCCGATCCGCTTCGCCTTCGCCGCGGCGGTGCGGCCGTTGCAACATCTCGCCTGACGCGCGCGAGCGCGAGGGCGGGGTGACGGCGCTGATCGGCCCTTCCGGCTCCGGCAAGTCGACGCTGCTGCGCTGCGTGAACCTGCTGGAAATTCCCGAGGCCGGGGAACTCGTCATCGGCGAGGCGGCGGTGCGCTTCACCGGCCGCGCGCCCAACCGCGAGGCGGTGCGGCGCGTCCGCCGCCAGACCGGCATGGTGTTCCAGAATTTCCAGCTGTTCCCGCACCGTACCGCGCTCGGCAATGTGATGGAGAGCCTCCTCGTCGTGCTCAAATGGCCGGAGGACAAGGCGCGGGCCCGCGCGCTCGAATTGCTCGACAAGGTCGGGCTGGCGGACAAGGTGGAGGCCTGGCCGGCGCAGCTTTCCGGCGGGCAGCAGCAGCGCGTCGCCATCGCCCGCGCGCTCGCCTCCTCGCCGCGGGTGCTGCTCTGCGACGAGCCGACCTCGGCGCTCGATCCGGAATTGTCGCTGGAGGTGGTGGAGGTGCTGGCGCAACTCGCCCGCGAGGGCACCACCATGCTGATCGCCACCCACGATCTGCGGCTCGCCGCGCGGGTGGCACAGGAGGCCATGCTGCTGGACGCCGGCGAGGTGGTGGAAAGCGGGCCGGCGGCGCAACTCTTCACCAGCCCGCGGCAGGAGCGCACCGCGCGCTTCATCGCCACGCTGGGACATCCGGTCATCGCCGTCTGACGGGCCGGGCGCGCGGCGGGCGCGGCGCGGCGGCAAGGGACGGCGGCGTGCCCGGCGCCGTTGACCACATCTCGCCGGCCGCCAGGGAAGGCGTTCGAGATGTGCGGTCGCGACGAAGACGGCGGGCAGGGCGCGATCGGCTGGGTGGCGGGGTAAGCGCCGATCGTGGCGGGGCTCTTGCCGGCTTCATCTGGCGGCAGTTCGTGCAGGGCTCGAGGGGCACGGCATGAACATGAGCTTCATCGCCCATGAGCTCCATCGCCATGAGCTCCATCGCCCACCAGGTTTATCGCCATCGTGCTGACGACGTTGATCCCCATGCTGCCTATCGCGGCGCTGCGGCGCTTCGCCGGCGCGCGCTTCACAGGACGGCACCGATGAAACGTCTCGTCGCACTGTCGGGGTGGGGGATGAAGGGGCCGGCCTGTTTCCTCCTCGACATCGGAGGCCGGCGTTTCCTGCTCGATCTGGGCGAGGGGCCGGATGCCGGGCGGCGGCCGTCTCTGCGCGGCGTGGCAGATGTCGACGCCATACTGATCTCGCACGGCCATGCCGACCATGTCGGTGCGCTCGACCTGGCGCGCGGGATCGGCGACCCGCCGGTCTATGCCACCGCACCGGTGCGGGCGCTGGCCGGCGACGACCGGCTGCGGCAGGCGCGCGACCTGCCTTTCGGCGGCGCCACGCGGATCGCCGGGATCGATATCGAGACCGGCCCGGCCGGGCACGCACCCGGGGCAGTGTGGATGCGGATCGGTGGGGCGGAAGGCCTTGTCTACACCGGTGACTATTCCGCCGAGAGCGCGCTGTTCCCCTCCGTGCCGCCGCCGCCGGCCGCGGCGCTGGTGTGCGACGCCAGCTACGGCGACGCCGGGGAGTTGCTCGACCGGCAGAGGCGCGACCTGGTGGCGCGGGTGCAGCGGCGGCCGCTGCTGCTGCCGGCACCGGCGGCCGGGCGGGCGCTGGAGATGGCCCTGGCGTTCCAGCGCGCCGGGGTGCCGGTCTCGCTCTGTGCCGATACGCGGGCGGTCGCCGAGGCGATGGCGCGGCATCCCTCCGCCGCCGTGCCGTCTGTCGCCGGCTGGCCGGCGCAAGTGCTGGAGGCGACCGGGCTGCTGACGGCCGATAGTCCGGCGACCGGGGCGATGATCGTTGCCGGGGCGCAGGCCGAGCGCGGCCTTTCCGCCGCCCTGTGCCGTCGCTTCGCCTCGACGGGCGAGGCGGAGATCGTCTTCACCGGCCATGTCGCGGAGGGATCGGGTGCCGAGCGCCTCGTTGCGTCGGAGCAGGCGACGGTGCGGCGCTGGAATGTGCACCCGACCCGCGACGGGCTTCGCGAACTCGCGGCGGCGGTGGCGCCGGCAGTGATGCTGCCGGCCTTCCTGCCGCAGGCGCGCCTCGGCGCGCTGGCGGGTCTGTTCCCCGGCCTGCGCCTCGCCACCGAGCAGCCGGGGATCTCCTGGTAGGGGCCGGTGGCGGCTGGCCTTCCGATCCTGCGCATTTTCTTTGCGCGAACCGCGACCTTCTTCGCTCGGAAATGCTTTAGGCGACCGCGTCGGCACCGGCGACCGGGCCGGCGCGCAGCCGGTCGATCCGGTGCCCCTTGAGCGCCAGCACCTCGAACCGCCAGCCGCGCCACTCCACCGCCTCGCCGATGGACGGGAGATGGCCGAAGCGCTCCAGCACGAAGCCCGCCAGCGTCTCGAAATCGTCGCCCTCTTCCCGCAGCTCGGCCAGGCCGAGCGTGCGTTCCGCCTCATCGATCGGCATGCGGGCATCGAGCAGCCAGGAGCCATCCGCCTGCCGTACCGCATAGGGGGTCTCCTCGCCGGCAAGCTCGGGCAGATCGCCGGCGATGGCGACCAGGATGTCGGTGGGGGTGACGATGCCCTCGAAGGTGCCATGCTCGTCCACCACCACCGCCATATGCACCGGGGAGGTCTTGAACTGTTCGAGCAGGCGCAGGATCGGCAGCGTCTCGGCGATGTAGAGCGGCTGGCGCAGCACCGCTTCGATATCGAGCCGGCCGTCGGCGTCCTGCTGTGCCAGAAGATCCTTGGCATGGGCGACGCCGAGCACCTCGTCGATCTCTCCCCGGCAGACCGGGAAGCGCGAGCGCCCGCTGCGGCGAATTTCGTCGAGGAGAACGTCCGGCGGGTCATCGACGTCCAGCCACACCGTGTCGACCCGCGGCACCATGATCGCCCGTACCGGACGCTCGGCCAGGGTGAGGACGCGCTCGATCATCGCGCTTTCCTGCGGGCTGAAGGCGCCGGCTTCGCCCATGGTGGAGGCGATGACGGCGATCTCGTCCGAGGTCTGCGGCGCGCTCTCGCCGCCGCGTAGCAGGCGCAGCACCGCGCGGGAGGTGCGGTCGCGCAGGTCCATGGTGGTGATGCGCCGGCGCACATTGCGCCGGCCGATCTGGTTGGCCGCCTCGATGAGAATGGAGAAGCAGATGGCGGCGTAGAGATAGCCCTTGGGGATGTGGAAGCCGAGGCCCTCGACGATGAGGCTGAAGCCGATCATCAGCAGGAAGCCGAGGCACAGGATGACGACGGTGGGATGCCGGCTGACGAAGCTCATCAGCGGCCGGCTCGCCAGCATCATCACCGCCACGGCGACGACCACGGCGATCATCATGATCGACAGTTCGCGCACCATGCCGACCGCGGTGATCACGCTGTCGAGCGAGAACACCGCGTCGAGCACCACGATCTGCACGATCACCTGCCAGAACACGGCATGGACCGGGCTGGCATGCCCGGTCTCGCTGCCGCCTTCCAGCCGCTCGTGCAGCTCGGTGGTGCCCTTGAACAGGAGGAACAGGCCGCCGACGATGAGAATGACGTCGCGCCAGGAGATCTCGCTGCCGAGCACGGTGAACAGCGGATAGGTAAGCGTGACGATCCACGACACCGAGGCCAGCAGGGCAAGGCGCATGAACAGCGCTAGCGACAGGCCGAGAATGCGCGCCTTGTCGCGCTGATGCGGTGGCAGCTTGTCGGCGAGAATGGCAATGAAGACGAGATTGTCGATACCGAGAACGATCTCAAGAACGATCAGCGTCGCCAGGCCAGCCCAGGCGGCGGGATCGGCAATCCACTCAAACAACATGGGTCCTTTTCCGAACAGGAATCGATTCCAGCGTACAAGGGCACGGGAGTTGCCGCAGCGGGAAGACAAGCGTCTTCACGAATGCGTGGACCCCAACCCCGGCGCCGTGCCGATGGCCGCGCAAGACTACCACCGAGCCCGGCGCCGTCCACACGCCGTCGATCCGCGGCGTGCGTGCCCTAGGCCGGCTCCGGCTGCCAGGGCTGCATGCGCAGCACGTTGCCGCCGAGCTTCGAGAAGGCGCGCTGGCGGCAGGAGAACACGATGATCTGCTGCTCGCGCGCCTGCCGGTGCAGGGCATCGAACATGCGCTCGATGCGGTCGTCGTCGGAATAGACCAGGGCATCGTCGAGGATCACCGGCGCCGGGCGGCCGTCGCGGGCGAGCAGCCGGGCGAAGGCGAGGCGGGTGAGCACGGAGAGCTGCTCGCGCATGCCGCCCGAGAGCCGGTCCACCTCCTCGTCCTGGCCATTGCGGCGCACCATCTGCGGCAGCAGCGTCTTCTCGTCGAAGGTGATGGAGATGTCGTCGAAGAGCAGGCCGAGCAGCGGCTTCAATTCGGCCAGCACCGGCTGGAGATAGAGGTCGCGTGCGGCGGAACGGGAGGCCTGCAGAGCCTCGCGCAGCCGGTCGAGCACCGCAACCTCGGTCTCGAAGGCGGAGACGCGGGCTTCGGCGGCCTGGAGGGCGTCGCGCGTCTCCTGCCAGGCTTCCTCCACCGCATCGTCGGAGCGGGTGCGGATCTGGCCGTTGAGGTCGGCGAGGGTGACGTTCAGCCGGCTTTCTTCCTCACCGGCCGCATCCTCGACCGATCTTGCCCGGCGGAGGACGGCCTCCGCCGAGGCGAGGTCGGGAGCCGCCGCGCGGAGTTCTTCCGCATGGGCGGCGGCGGCCTCGAAGGCGGTCTGTCGGTCGGCATGCGCGGCGGCGAGGCCCCGCTCCCGCGCCGTGCGCTCGGCTTGCGGGCCGAGCAGCGCGTCAAGGCGGGCGCGTTCGCCGGTGAGCGTGGCATAGGCGGTTTCCGCCTGCACCACCGCATCGCCCGCCCGGCCCTGCAAGGGCTGCACCTCGCGGGCGGCGGCACGGGCGGCCTTGACCTGTTCGGCCGCAGCGGCAAGGGCCGTACGTGTTGCATCGGGATCCGCCTTGAGCTCCAGCGCGTCGGGCAGCACGGCGGCGCGACGCGCCACCTCCTCGCGCAGCTTGGGCAGACCCTCCGGGGCGAGATGGCGCAACTCCTGGCGCAGGCGGTCGTGCTCGGCGGCCTTTTCCTGAGCCTCGACCTGCCGGCGGCGGGCGGCGGCGATGTCGGAAACCCCGAGGGTCTGCAGCAGTTCGGCGCGGCTGCGCTCGGCGGTTCGGCGGGCATTGTCGGCGCCGGCAGGCCGGTTGGAGCGGACGGTAAGGGCGCCGATGCCGGGCAGCGTCAGCCGCACGGCATCGCGAATGCCGCGCTCCTCCGCCTCCGGCAGCGGCACGCCGTCGAGGAGAACCGGGGCGGCGCCGGCCTCATAGGCGATGCGCAGCGAGGGCAGGCCGGCCTCTTCGGCGGCGCGCAGCCGGGCGATCTCGATCTCGAGGCGTTGCAACTGCTCGATGCCTTCGGCGGGGATGGCGAGCAGGGCATGCGCCGCCTGGCATTGTTCCATCGCGGTACGGGCGGTTTCCGCCTGTTGCAGGCGACCGCGCAGGGCTTCCAGTTCCGCCGCCGCCCGCCGGGCCGCCAGGGCGGCGTCGAGCCGGGCCAGCAAGTCGCGGGCCTCCTGCTCCTGCCCCTCCGCCGCATGAACCGCGGCGGTGGCGGCGTCGATGGCGGCAGCGGCGTCGCGGCGGCGGTCCTGCGCCTCCGCACGGCGGGCCTCTGCGACGACCATCTCGGCGTGCAGGCGTCCGGCGCGGTCCAGCGCCTCGCGAAAGGTGGTGAGTTCGCGCTCGGCGGCGTCGCGGCGGTTGCGCGCCAGGGCGGCTTCCGCCTCGGCAGCCTTCAGCTTCTCAGCGTGCGCCTTGGCGCTCTCCAGGGCGGTCGTGGCCTTGGCCACCGCGGCGCGGCGGGCTGCCTTCTCCTCGGCATCGCCGAGTTCGGAGAGGCGCTTCAGCGTGGTGGTGCGACGGTCGAGCGCGTCGCGGAGCGCCTTCACATCGGCCTCGAGACGCTGCTCCTCGGCGGCGAGGCGGTCGCGCTCCTCCACCGCCTTGAGATACGGGCCGCCAGCCTTCGGCCGCAGCCGGGAGGTGGCGAGCCGGTCCAGCTCCGCCTCGCAGGCGGCCATGATCTCCGACATGCGCCGGCCGCCGGTGATCGCCTCGACCTCGCCCTGCACCGAGGTGAGCAGGCTCTCGCGAACCTGCCGCTCGTCCTCGTCCTCCTTGCGCTTCTCCAGACCGGTATTGCCCTGACGTACCCAGAGCAGACCCGCGGGGCCGGCGGTGCCGCCACGGATCAGGTCGGCGATGAAGCGCTCGGCTTCGTCCGCCTGCGCGACGAGGCGGCCGGTGCCGAGATCGACGACGCTGGCGCGCTTGCCGCCGATGAACTGCTTGGTGAGGCGGAACCGGCCTTCCGGCACCACGATGTCGGCCTCCACCAGCGGATGGCCGCCGCTATAGGGCTGGAGGCGGCGTACATCCTTCGGCGTGCCGGTGTGCGGCTGGAAGAACAGCGCGTGCAAGGCCTCGAAGCTCGTCGACTTGCCGAACTCATTGGCGGCGCACAGTACGTTGACGCCATCACCGATGCCCTCGATGGCGACGCCCTGCCGGGCGAAGCGCTTGACGTTGAAAAGCCGCAGCGCCGCGATCTTCATGTGCCGGCGTGCTGGCTGAGCGAGAACAGCCGCGCGAGCGCCGCGCGGGCGATGGCGCGCTCGCTGGCGGGGCGGGTCTCGTCGAGGCTCTCGGCGCGTAGCGTCTCCGCCGCGTCGCGCAGCGCGCCGGCACGGTCGATGAGGTCGAGGTCGCCGGGCTCGACATCGGTGGCGAGGGCGGAATCGTCGAGCTCCAGCCGGGCGAATTCCGGCGCGGCATGGGCGACGGCGGCGGCCAGCGCGGTGCGCGTGGACAGGCTGGCGCGGCCGGAGGCGAGGATCCGTGCCAGCGTCTGCCGGCGGGCGGCGCCGGGCGGCAACAGGTCGGCGAGCCTGCCTGCGCTGTCGTCGCCGGAGAGCAGATGCAGCGGCAGGGAGCGCCAGGCGAAGCTCGCGGTCTCGACCGGGATCACCTCCGGCGGCGCGGCAGGGGCGGAAAGGCTGACGAGGAGCGCCTCGCCCGGACGGTCGTGCTTGAAGCGGTCGGGCTCCGGGGTGCCGCTGTAGCGGGTGCGGGCGTCGACCTCCACCGCGCCGTGCCAGTCGCCGAGCGCGAGATAGGCGAGGCCGGCACGGGCGGCGCGGTCGGGCGCCAGCACGTCGAGGCCTATGCCTTCCTCCGAGAAGTCGCGGATGGCGCCATGGGCGAGGCCGAGGCGCAGCGCGCCCTCCGGCGTCGGCGCGGCGTCCATCCATTCGGTGAGGTCGCGGCCGGGGCGGCGGGCGGTGCAGGGGGCGGGCAGCAGCACCACACCGGGCGCCAGCGCGATGGGGGCCGGCTCGGCGGCGATGACGACGTTGGGCGGCGCCTCGGCGCGGACGGCGCTCCACAGCTGGCTCGCCTGCAGGGAATCGTGGTTGCCGGGCAGCAGCACCCATCGCAGCGGGGCGTGATGGCCCATCTCGGCAAGCGCCTGGCGGCGGATGTCGGGGGTAGGGGTCTCGGTGTCGAAGCTATCGCCGGCGAGCAGGACGGTACCGGCACCGTGCTCGCGGGTGCGGGCGGCGAGCCGGGCGAGCACGGTGTGGCGGGCGTCGCGCAGGCGGCCGCGCAGGTTCTCGTCGGCGATGTTGCCGAAGCGCTTGCCCAGATGCAGGTCGCTGGAATGGAGGAAGCGGAAGCTCATGCGAGACCTGGCCGATTCCATGTCCGGCGCCGGGGCGGGCCCGCCCGTCGGCGCTCGGAGGCACCGCATCGCGGCTTGCGTCGGTGCGGGTCGGTCCACGGGCGAATCGTACGGCGAAGCATGGTGCAAACATGCCCGCATGCGTGCGACGGCGCCAGTGGCAGGCGGGGACGCCGGTTCACCGGCGGCCGGGAAAGCTTCACCAGGAGGTCAGCACCGAGCCCTTGAACGTCTTGTCGATGAAGGTCTTCACCTCCGGCGAGCGGTAGGAATCGACCAGCGTCTTCACCCAGGGCTTTTCCTTGTCGACGCTGCGCACGGCGATGAGGTTCACATAGGGGCCTTTGGCTTCCTCCCTGAGGATCGGGCCCTTCACCGGGTCGAGCCCGGCCGAAACCGCGTAGTTGGTGTTGATGGCGGCGGCATCGACGTCGTCGAGCGAGCGCGGGGTTTGCGCGGCTTCCAGTTCGATGATGCGCAGTTTCTTCGGGTTCTCGACGATATCGACCACGGTCGGCTTGAAGCCGACGCCGTCCTTGAGCTTGATCACGCCCTTGTCCTGCAGCAGCAGCAGCGAGCGCCCGCCATTGGTCGGGTCGTTCTGGATGGCGACGGTGGCTCCCTCCGGCACCTCGGCCCAGCTCTTCCATTTCTTGGAATAGATGCCGAGCGGGAAGTTCACCGTGAGCGCCACCGGCTCGATCCTGTAGCCGCGATCGGCTTTCTGGTTGTCGAGATAGGGCAGGTTCTGGAACGAGTTCGCCTCGATCTCGCCGGCGTCGAGCGCCTGGTTCGGCACCACATAGTCGGAGAATTCGATGATCTTGATGTCGAGCCCCTTGGCGGCGGCGACCGGCTTCACCGCCTCGAGGATCTGCGCGTGCGGGCCGGGGGTGGCGGCGACGCGGATGGTTTCGGCGTGAACGGTGCCGGCGGCGGCGAGGAGAGCGAGCGCCGCGAGGGTGGAGCGCGTAAACATGGAGGTTCTCCGGATAGGACGGGATTCAGTGGCGCCGCAGCCGGCGGTTGGCCTTCTTCGCCAGCGTCTCGCCGAGCGACTGCACGGTCTGCACGAGGACGATGAGCACGACCACCACCATCAGCATCACCTCGGGCATGAAGCGCTGATAGCCATAGCGTATGCCGAGGTCGCCCAGGCCGCCGCCGCCGACCGCGCCGACCATGGCGGAGTTGGACAGCAGGCTGACGATGGAGAGCGTGATGCCGAGCACCAGGCCGGGCAGCGCCTCGGGAATCAGCACCTTGCGCACGATCTGCAAGGGTGTCGCGCCCATGGCGAGCGAGGCCTCCACGAGGCCCTGATCAACCTCGCGCACCGCCGCCTCGACGATGCGGGCGATGAAGGGCGTTGCGGCGAGGGAGAGCGGCACGATGGCGGCGGTGGTGCCGATCGAGGTGCCGGCGACGAGGCGGGTGAAGGGGATGATCGCGACGACGAGGATGATGAACGGCGTCGAGCGGGTGGCGTTGACGACGAGACCGAGCACGCGGTTCACCGCCACCGCTTCGAACAGCTCGCCCCTGGCGCTGGTGGCCAGGAAGATGCCGAGCGGCAGGCCGGCGAGCGTGCCGATCAGCGCCGCGATGGCGACCATGTAGAGGGTCTCGAGCGTCGAGGCGACGATGAGACTGAGGATGGCCGGCGAGATCAGGTCAGAGAACATGGCCGATCACCTCGGTGGTGGCGCCGGCGGCTGCGAGCGCCGCGCTAACCGCGCCGCTTGCCCAGGCCTGCGTCGGCACGCCGACATAGAGCAGCGCGAAGGGCAGGGCGCCGATGCTGTCGATCTGGCCGCCGAGCAGCACGACGTCGATGCCGAGCTGGCGGGCGAGGCGGGTGACGACAGGCTGGCCGGCCGCCTCCCCGGTGAGGGTGAGGCGCAGCACGCTCTGGCGGGCGCCGGCGGGGTCGTCGCGCAGGCGGCCGGCGAGCGCGGCGGGGATCTCGCGGCCGGGCAGGCTCCCGATGAAGGAGCGGGCGGTGGCGGTGCGCGGATGCGCGAACACTTCCGCGACCGGGCCTTCCTCGATGATGCGCCCGGCCTCGATGACGCCGACGCGGTGGCAGACTTCCTTGATCACCGCCATCTCATGGGTGATCAGCACGATGGTGACGCCGAGCTCGGCATTCACCCGCGCCAGCAAGGCGAGGATCGAGCGCGTGGTCTCGGGATCCAGCGCGCTGGTCGCCTCGTCGGAGAGCAGCACCTTCGGATCGGTGGCCAGGGCGCGGGCGATGCCGACGCGCTGCTTCTGCCCGCCGGACAGCTCGACCGGGTAACGGTCGCGCTTGTCGGCGAGGCCGACGAGATCGAGCAGCCGCTCCACCCTGGTGCGGATCGCCGCGCGGGAGAGACCGGCCAGCTCCAGCGGCAGCGCCACATTGTCGAAGGCGGAGCGCGAGGAGAGCAGGTTGAAGTGCTGGAAGATCATGCCGATCTTCCGCCGCTCGGCGCGCAGCGCCGCCTCGTCGAGCCGGTTGATGGCGACGCCGTCGACGATCACCTCGCCACGGGTCGGGCGCTCCAGCCCGTTGATGGTGCGGATCAGCGTCGACTTGCCGGCGCCGGAACGGCCGATGATGCCGTAGATCTCGCTGCGCGGGATATCGAGCGCGATGTCGGCCAGCGCCTCCACCGCCGCATCGGAGCCGCGGGCGGGGAAAGTCTTGGCGACGTCGCGCAGCACGATGGAGGCGCCATTCCCGGCCCCACTCCGGCCGCCGTGTCCGGCGGGCTCATGCACCCGCGCGGCCCCGACCGCGCCCGACGGGAGGGGAGCGGCGAGCTCGCGGAACAGCGCCGGCGACAGCGGCGGGGCGGAGGCGTTCTGAAGCATCATGTCTATCGTGCGCGGTCGGCTCAGGCGGCGCGGGGAAGGGCCGGACCTGAGCGGGCGAGGCGCCGGCGCTCGCGGTCGAGCTTCACCCGCACGACGCCGGGCGTGAGCCCGTCGCGACGCAGGATCAGGCCGACCAGCGGGTCGGCGAGGATCTCGTCCAGGGTGGGTTCGGAAAGGTTCAACGGCGCCTCGGCGGCGCCCGAAAGGATCACGGAGCTCATGGCAGATATCCCAATGGTCGGACGCCCGCGCGGGCATCCATCAGTCTCGGCGAAGGGCGGAGAAGGGGCCTCAGGCCCGTTTGGGACGTCGACAACACATGGTCATGGCTCAGCTCCTAAGCTCGTTGCCCAACCACGAAGTCGCTCCGTGGCGCTTTAGCATTGGTGACGCGGTGCAATCTGCCGGGTGTCAAATTCCGCGATCCGACGGCTACGCCATCGAACGGAATCATATCTAGCATGCCTGCGGAAGAAGTCAACTAAACTAATAGATTACTGACTGCGCCGGCGGCGTGAGGGATGGCCGCACAATTCGTGCGCAATGCGCATAACAAATATGCATGTCTAGTATTCCATAAATTCAATAGACTATTCCATGCCGCTCCGCCTAGCTGAGGCGACCATCAGCGCCTTCGTACCTCAGGAGTGAACACCATGACTGCCCTTAACCGCCGCTGGCTCGGCCTTGGCCTCGGCGCCACGCTGGCCGCCTTCACCATCCTGCCCGCCCACGCCGACGAGAAAGCCGCCACCGACAGGATCAAGCTCGGCGTCATCGGCGGCGACGAGGAGGAGATCGCCGAAGTGGCGAAGAAGGTGGCGGCGAAGGCAGGGCTCGAGATCGAGGTCGTCACCTTCTCCGACTACACCCTGCCCAACGAAGCGCTGTCGCGCGGCGACCTCGACGCCAACGCCTTCCAGCACAAGCCCTATCTCGACGCGCAGATCGCGGCGCGCGGTTACAGGATCGTCCCGGCCGGCTTCACCATTGTCGAGCCGATCGGCTTCTATTCGCTGAAAATAAAGGACTTCAAGGATCTGCCCGAGGGCGCGCAGATCGGCATTCCCAACGATCCTTCCAATGGCGGGCGGGCGCTGAACCTGCTGGCGGCCAACGGCCTCATCACCCTGGCGCCGGGCAAGGGCCTACAGCCGACCGTACTCGACGTCACCGGCAACCCGAAGAAGGTGAAGCTGCGCGAACTGGACGCGGCGCTGCTGCCCAAGCAGCTTGCCGATCTCGACGGGGCGGTGATCAACACCAACTACGCGCTCGGCGCCAAGCTCGACCCGCGCAAGGACGCGCTGGTGCAGGAGAGCCGGACCGACAACCCCTATGGCAATTTCATCGCCGTGCGTGCCGGCGACGAGGGCAAGCCCGCGGTGGTGAAGCTGGTGAAAGCCTATCAGTCGCAGGAAGTGAAGGACTTCCTCGGCACCCGCTTCAAGGGCGCGATCCTGCCGGCGTGGTAGACCTCTGATCGGCCGGGAAGGGCCGAGCTGCAAGGCCCGGCCCTTTCGGCGATTGAGGTCCTCCGCGCAGCATTGCGGGGCGTCACCCGTACAACGCATATGCCGTAACGGGATGAATTGACGTAAGGTGCTGTAGATAAACAAGATTTAATGCAGAATCCGCCGCATCGCGGGGCACAATGGCGCAGGGGCCGAGGATGCCAGCGGAGTTGAGCGAATGGAGACTGCACCACGGCCGCCGCGAAGAGGGCGCCTTGCCGTACCCCTGCTGCTCGGCGGCGCGCTCGCGCTCGGTTGCGGCGCCTATGCCTGGCGCGAGAGCCGGGCGCAGGCGGCCCAGCCGCCGGTAGCGGCGGCGAAGGCGCCTGCCATCCGCGTGCATGTGGCGGCGGTGGAACGGCGCGACGTGCCGGTGGTGCTGGGCGGGCTCGGCAGCGTGCAGGCCTCGCAGACCGTCAACATCCATGCGCGGGTCGACGGCACGCTGCAATCGGTGAACTTCACCGAGGGGCAGAACGTGAAGGCCGGCGACGTGCTGGCGCGGCTCGACCCGCGGCTGGCGCAGGCGAGCCTCGACCAGGCCCGCGCCGCCCGCGCCAAGGACGAGGCGCAGCTGAAAGGTGCCGAGGCCGACCTCGCCCGCTACGCGCAGCTGGTGCAGAAGGACTATGCCAGCCGGCAGTCGGTGGACCAGCAGCAGGCGACGGTGGACGGGCTGAAGGCCTCCATCGTCGCCGACGACGCGGCGATCGAGACCGCGCAGGCCAATCTCGATTACACGACCGTGGTCGCGCCGGTGGACGGGCGGATGGGCATCCGCCAGCTCGACGCCGGCAACATCGTGCATTCCGGCGACGCGACCCCGATTGCCGTGCTGACCACGCTGAAGCCGATCTCGGTGGTGTTCGCGCTGCCGGAGAAGGACCTCGACGCCGTGCAGCAGGCGGCCGCGCGGGGCCCGGTAGCGGCGGTGGCGACGCGCGACGACGGCACCGTGCTCGGCAGCGGAACCCTCGCCGTGCTCGACAACCAGATCGACGCCGGCACCGCGACGCTGAAGCTCAAGGCGGTGTTCCCCAACGAGGACGAGCGACTGTGGCCGGGCGCCTTCGTGCATGTGAACCTCGCCGTGGATACGGTGAAGAACGCCCTTACCGTTCCGGTAGCGGCGGTGCAGCGCGGGCCGGACGGGCTGTTCGCCTGGGTGCTCGGCGCCGGCGACGCGGCTACGGTGAGGCCGATCGAGACCGGGCGGGTCGCCGGCGGCGTCACCGTGGTGACGCGCGGGCTCGATGACGGCGACCGCGTCATCCTCGATGGCCAGTACCGGCTGCGGCCGAATGCCAAGGTCGCCGTCGTCGGGGACATCCGCGCGCCGGCCGAGCACCTCGCCGAGGGCGAGAGTGGAAGGATCACCCAGTGAGGATCGCGCCGTGAACCTCTCGGCTCCCTTCATCCGGCGTCCCATCGCCACCTCGCTGATGATGGCGGCGCTCGCCGTGCTCGGCGTCGTCGCCTATCCGCTCTTGCCGGTGGCGCCGCTGCCGCAGGTCGACTTCCCCACCGTGCAGGTCTCCGCCAGCCTGCCGGGGGCGAGCCCGGACACCATGGCCTCGGCGGTGGCCGCGCCGCTGGAGCGGCGCTTCGGCCAGATCGCCGGCCTCGACCAGATGACCTCGACTTCGACGCTGGGCTCGACCTCGATCACCCTGCAGTTCGACCTCTCCCGCAACATCGACGCGGCGGCGCAGGACGTGCAGGCGGCGATCACCGCGGCGCAGCGCCAATTGCCCGACGACCTCTCCTCGCCGCCGAGCTATCGCAAGGTCAATCCGGCGGATAGCCCGATCATGATCCTCGCCGCCCGCTCGGACACCATGCCGATGACGGCGGTGGACGACTTCGCCGACAATGTGCTGGCCCAGCGCCTGTCGCAGGTGCAGGGCGTGGCGCAGGTGATCATCGGCGGCGAGCAGAAGCCGGCGGTGCGGGTGCAGCTCGATCCGGCGCGGCTGGCGGCGAGCGGGCTCACCTTCGAGGATGTGCGCGGCACGCTTGCCGATTCCACCGCGCTGGCGGCGAAGGGGACGATCAACAACGCGGTGCGCAGCTTCACCATCGCCGCCAACGACCAGATCGTGAAGCCGGCCGACTATGACGACGTGATCCTCGCCTATCGCAACGGCGCGCCGATAAGGGTACGCGACGTCGGCCACGCGGTGGAGGGGCCGGAGAACGTCAATGTCGCGGCCTGGAGCACCGACAAGCGGGCGGTGGTGCTGCTGATCTTCAAGCAGCCGGGCGCCAACGTCATCGAGACGGTGGATGCCATCAAGGCGACGCTGCCCCAGCTCGACGGCATCATCCCCGCCGGCATCACCATCGACACCATCGTCGACCGCACCACCACCATCCGCGCTTCGGTGGAGGACGTGCAGTTCACCCTGCTGCTCACCGTAGCGCTGGTGGTGATGGTGATCCTGCTGTTCCTGCGCAACATAAGGGCCACGCTGATCCCGGCGGTGGTGGTGCCGATCTCGCTCGCCGGCTCGGCGGCGGTGATGTACGCGCTGGACTTCAGCCTCGACAACCTGTCGCTGATGGCGCTGACCATCGCGGTCGGCTTCGTCGTGGATGACGCCATCGTGGTGGTGGAGAACATCGTCCGCCACATGGAGGAAGGCGAGCCGGCCTTCAGCGCGGCGATGAAGGGCGCGCGCGAGATCGGCTTCACCGTGCTGTCGATCTCGATCTCGCTGGTGGCGGTGTTCATTCCGCTGCTGCTGATGGGCGGCATCGTCGGGCGGCTGTTCCGCGAATTCGCCCTCACCGTCACCGCCGCCATCGCGGTGTCCGCGCTGGTGTCGCTGACGCTGACGCCGATGTTGTGCTCGCGTTTCCTCAAAGCTCCCCCGGACGGGCGTGGACGGCTCTACCGCGTCGTCGAGGCCGGGTTCGACGGCATACTCGGCTTCTACGAGCGCACGCTGGCGGTGGCGCTGCGCTTCCGCTTCGCCACGCTGATGGTGTTCTTCGCCACCATCGGGCTCACCGGCTGGCTGTTCGTCGCGGTGCCGAAGGGCTTCTTCCCGACGCAGGACATCGGCGTCATCACCGGGCTTTCCGAGGCGGCGCAGGATGTCTCCCCCGACGAGATGAAGCGCTTGCAGACCGCGCTCGGCGCGGTGATCGCCAAGGATCCGGCGGTGGCGGCCTTCGGCTCGGTGCTCGGCGCCGGCGGGGCGAACACCACCAATACCGGCCGCTTCTTCATCGCCCTGAAACCGCGCGAGGAACGCGACGCCAATGCCCGCCAGGTGATCGACCGGCTGCGGCCGAAGCTGATGCAGGTCTCCGGCGCCAATGTGTTCCTGCAACCCTCACAGGACATCACGGTGGGCGGGCGCATCTCGCGCGCGCTCTACCAATACACCGTCACCGATGTAAATCTCGACGAGCTAAACGAGTGGGCGCCGAAGCTCCTGGCCCGGCTGCGCCAGCTGCCCGAGCTAACCGACGTCACCAGCGACCAGCAGGGCAATGCGCCGCAGCTGAAGATCTCCATCGACCGCGAGCGCGCCGCCCGCTTCGGCATCCAGCCGGCGCTGATCGACGCCACGCTGAACGACGCCTTCGGCCAGCGCCAGGCGACGCAGTACTTCACCCAGCTGGATTCCTACTCGGTGATCATCGAGGCGACGCCGGAGCAGCAGAAGCACATCGGCACGCTCGACCAGATCTATGTCAAGTCGCCGGACACGGGCGCGGCGATCCCGCTCTCCACCTTCGTGAGCATCGACGCCAAAGCGGTGGGGCCGCTGTCGGTATCGCACCAGGCGCAGTTCCCGGCGGTGACGCTGTCGTTCAATCTGAAGCCCGGCGTGTCGCTGGGCGAGGCGGTGCAGGCGATCAATGCCGCCGCCGCCGAGCTCGGCGCGCCGGCGACGCTGACCGGCAGCTTCCAGGGCAGCGCGCAGGTGTTCCAGAGCGCCTTGGCCAGCGAGCCGGCCCTGATCGCCGCCGCGCTGTTCGCCGTCTATGTCATTCTCGGCGTGCTCTATGAGAGCTACATCCACCCGCTGACCATCCTGTCGACTCTGCCCTCGGCCGGCATCGGCGCTCTGCTGGCCTTGTGGGCCGGCGGCTTCGACCTGTCGGTGATCGGCATCATCGGCATCATCCTGCTGATCGGCATCGTGAAGAAGAACGGCATCATGCTGGTGGACTTCGCCATTGCCGGCGAACGCGAGCGCGGCATGACGCCGGAGGACGCCATCGCCGAGGCGTGCCGGCTGCGTTTCCGCCCGATCCTGATGACGACGCTGGCGGCGCTGCTGGCCGGCGTGCCGCTGATGCTCGGCCACGGCACCGGCGCGGAACTGCGCCAGCCGCTCGGCTACGCCATGGTCGGCGGCCTCGCGCTCAGCCAGGTGCTGACGCTCTACACCACGCCGGTGGTCTATATCTATCTGGCGCGGTTGCAGCGCCGCTTCGGGGGCGGAGCGGTACCAGCGACGGCGCAGCCCGCACCCGCCGAATGAGCGGGGGCGGGCCGTGTCGTCTGCTTACGCGGCGCGCTTGAGCGCGTCGCCCAGCATGGCGGCGAGGTCGTCGATGTGCTGCGTCTCGGCGATGAGCGGCGGCGACAGCGCGATGATGTCGCCGGTGACGCGGATCAGCAGGCCCTTCTCGAAGCAATCGACGAAGACGTCATAGGCGCGGGCGCCGGGCGCGCCCTCGCGCGAGGAAAGTTCGATGCCGGCGACGAGGCCGATAGTGCGGATGTCGACCACATTGGGCAGGCCGCGCAGCGCATGCATCGCCTCCTCCCAATGCGGGGCGAGTTCCGCCGCGCGGGTGAGCAGGCCTTCCTCGGCATAGATGTCCAGCGTGGCGAGGCCGGCGGCGCAGGCGACCGGATGGCCGGAATAGGTGTAGCCGTGGAACAGCTCGATGGCCGCCTCCGGGCCGGTCATCAGCCCGTCATGCACCTTGCGGCTGGCGAACACCGCGCCCATCGGGATGGTGCCGTTGGTGATGCCCTTGGCGGTGGTGACGAGATCCGGCGTCACGCCGAAATAATCGGTGGCGAACGGCGCGCCGAGACGGCCGAAGCCGGTGATAACCTCGTCGAAGATCAAGAGGATGCCGTGGCGGGTGGCGATCTCGCGCAGCCGCTCCAGATAGCCCTTGGGCGGCAGCAGCACACCGGTGGAGCCGGCCATCGGCTCGACGATCACCGCGGCGATGGTCTCGGCGCCATGCAGCGCGACGAGGCGCTCTAGATCGTCGGCGAGCTCGGCGCCGTGGGTCGGCAGGCCACCCTTGGTAAAGGCGTTGCGCGCCGGATCATGGGTGTGGCGCAGATGGTCGGCGCCGGGCAGCAGCGGGAAGACACGGCGATTATTGACCAGGCCGCCGACGGTGATGCCGCCGAAGCCGACGCCGTGATAGCCGCGCTCGCGGCCGATGACGCGGGTGCGGGTACCCTGGCCGATGGCACGCTGATAGGCGATGGCGATCTTCAGCGCGGTATCGACCGATTCCGAGCCGGAATTGGTGAAGAACACCCGGTCGAGCCCGCCCGGCGCGATGGCGGCGAGGCGCTCGGCGAAATCGAAGGCGATGGGATGGCCCATCTGGAAGGTCGGCGCGAAATCGAGGGTGGAGAGCTGGCGCTCGACCGCCTCGGTGATCTGCCGGCGACCGTGGCCGGCATTGACGCACCACAGGCCGGCAGTGCCGTCGAGCACCCGGCGCCCGTCGTCGCTGGTGTAGTACATGCCCTCGGCGGCGGCGAGCAGGCGCGGCGCGGCCTTGAACTGGCGGTTCGCCGTGAATGGCATCCAGAAGGCGTCGAGCGAGGGGGTGTTGGCGCGGATGTTCACGGCGGGTCTCCTTTTGCGGAGGCCGACCTTGGTCACGATGGGCAGCGCGGGACAAGTCCTTTTCTGGTGCGGATCAACATGCTGATATATAAGGGATTGAAGCTGGCGGTTTTTGATATTTGCAACGGATGAAACAGGCGGATGGTCGAGGAGGATCTCGGGGGGCGGCTCCGCTATGTCCGTCAGCTGCACAAGCTGTCGCAGCGGGAGCTCGCCCGGCGCGCCGGCGTGACCAATTCCACCATCTCGCTGATCGAATCCAACACCAGCAATCCGTCGGTGGGCGCGCTGAAGCGCATCCTCGACGGCATACCGATCAGCATGGCGGAGTTCTTCGGGTTGACACCGACGCTGCCGAAGAAGGCTTTCTACCGCGAGGACGAGCTGACCGAGATCGGCAAGGGGCCGATCTCGTTCCGCCAGGTCGGCGAGAGCGCCTTCGGCCGGGCGTTGCAGATCCTGAAGGAGTGCTACCAGCCCGGCGCGGACACCGGCATCATCCCGTTGGTGCATGACGGCGAGGAGGGCGGCATCATCCTCTCGGGCCGGCTGGAGGTGACGGTGGACGGCGAGCGGCGGGTGCTGGGGCCGGGCGACGCCTATTATTTCGAGAGCCGGCGGCCGCATCGCTTCCGCTGCGTCGGGCCGGTGCCGTGCGAGGTGGTGAGCGCCTGCACGCCGCCGACCTTCTGAGGGTTCGCGCGCTAAAGGCCGAGACGGTCCATGAGGCGGCCATGCAGCACGGCGGCGCGCACGCCGAGCGGCCAGAAGGCGTGGAAGGCGATCGGCTTCGGCTGCATGATCGGCAGATCGAGCTGGAAGGCGGCGCCTTGCAGCAGCCGGCCGGCCAGCTGGCGGGCGAGGGCTGTGCCGAGCGCCACGCCGCGGCCGTTGCAGCCGAGATAGATCAACGCGTCCGGGGAGGGCTCGTGGACGTGCGGCCAGTGATCCTTGGTCATGGCAAGCTGGCTGTTCCAGCCATGGGTCCAGCGTACGCCCTGCAACTGAGGCCAGAGTGCGACCGCGTAGTCGGTGAGATAGGCGATGGGATCGGGCGTGGCGATGGGCTGCATCGGCCCGCGCCCGCCCATCAGCAGGCGGCCCTGCGCGTCGATGCGGTAATAGACGGTGATGCGCCCGCTCTCATAGACCGAGGGGCGATCCGGCGTGATACCGGCCCGCTGGGCCGCGCTCAGGGGCTCGGTGGCGGCGATGGCGCTGAAGACCGGCACGATGGTCTGTCGCAGGCCCTTCCACAGATCGCCGGTGAAGCCGTTGGTGGCGATGAGGATCTTCTCGGCCGCCACCGTGCCGGCCGGGGTTTCGACCGACCAGCCGGACGCGGTCCGGTGCAGCGCGGTGGCTGGCGTGCCGCCATGCACGCGCGCGCCGGCGGCGAGCGCCGCGCGGGCGAGGCCGCGCGAATAGGCGAGCGGGTTGAGGTTGCCGCCGCGTGCATCGAGCATGGCACCGTGATAGGCCGGCGTGCCGGTCGCGGCCTGCGTCTGCGTGCCGTCGAGCCATGAGACCGGCATGCCGCGCGCGATGCACTGGCGGGCGGTCGCCTCCACCGCCTCGCGCGCCTTGGCGCTGCGGGCGACGCGCAGCGTGCCGCCCTTGTGGGCATCGCAGGCGATGCCGAGACGGGCGATCAGTTCGAGCGTGCGGGTCGGCGTGTCCCAGGCGAAGCTCACCATGCGCCGGCCGAGTTCGGGGCCCCAGGTCTCCTCGATGACATCGGGCTCGAATTTGAGGCCGGGATTGAGCTGGCCGCCATTATTGCCCGAGGCGCCCCAGCCCGGTTCGTTGGCCTCCAGAACCACGACATCGGTGCCGGCCTCGGCGAGATGCAGTGCCGTGGTTAGCCCGACGATGCCGCCGCCGATGATCGCCACCGAGGTGCGCCGCGAGCCGTCGAGCGGCGGGGTGTCCGGCGCCGGCGTGGCATCGAGCTGGTAGACGTTAGGGGGCAGGGGCCGGGCGAGGGTCATGGGGCGATCTTTCGGGACGACGTGGCCGTCAGCTTCTCTCGTAGGAAACGAAGGAGGAGTCGAGCGCGTCGAGGCGCGTGCAACCGAGAAGGCCGAGCGTCGCCAGCATTTCCCGCCGCAGCAGGTCGAGGACGTGGCTGGCGCCGGCCTCGCCGGCCACGGCGATGCCGTAGAGCGGGGCGCGGCCGACCAGCACGGCGTCGGCGCCGAGCGCCATGAGCTTGAGCACGTCGGTCCCGCGCCGCACGCCGCTGTCGGCGAGCACCGTGGCGCGCCCGCGCACCGCCTCGGCAATGGCGGGCAGGATGCGCACCGGCGGAACGGCGGAATCGAGATTGCGCGCGCCATGGCTGGAGACGACGATGCCGTCGGCGCCGGCCTCGACCGCGCGGACCGCATCGCCGGTGGTCAGCACGCCCTTGAGGATGAGCCGGCCGCGCCAGCGCCGGCGCAGTTCCTTCAGGTCGTCCCAGCCCAGCGCATCGGTAAGCCGGACCTCGGAGGTGGGCTTGCTGCGGGTGATGCTGGCGCGCATCCCCTCGGGATAGTGCCGGTAGGTCGGCATGCCCTCGTCGAGCAGGTAGCGCAGCAGCACCGAGACCACCCAGCGCGGATGGGTAAGCATGTCGAGCCCGCCGCGCAGGCTGGCGCGGATCGGCACAGCATAGCCATTGCGGATATTATACTCGCGGATCGGGTTGGCGACGGTGTCGACGGTGAGCACCAGCGTCTCGATGCCGCTCGCCCAGGCGCGGTCGATCAGCGCATAGGAGAGATCGCGCGCCTGCCACATATAGAGCTGGAACCACAGGCGGGCCCGGCTTTCGGTGACGATGCGCTCCAGTTCGGTGATCGATTCCATGGCGATGGTGAAGGGGATGCCGGCCTTGGCGGCGGCGCGGGCGAGTTCGATCTCGCCCTGGTGCCAGGCGAGGCCGGCCGCCGCTGTCGGGGCGATGACCAACGGCAGCGACTGCTCGTGCCCGAAAAGCCGCGTCGACAGGTCGCGCCGGGAGACATCGACGAGCACGCGCGGATGGAACAGCACGTCGTCGAAGCCGCGCCGCAGCCGGGCGAGGCCGACCTCGTCCTCGGCGCCACGGTCGATATAGTCGAAGATGCCGCGCGGCAGGCGGCGGCGCGCCAGCCTGCGGACATCCTCGACATTGAGGGCGGTGGACAGCATGACGGGTTCCTCGCCCGGCCGGATCAGACGGCCGCGTCGGGCAGGAAGAGCTTGCCGGGATTCATGCGGCTTTCCGGGTCGAGCACTGCCTTGATCTGCCGCATCAGCGCGAGCTCGGCCGGATTCTTGGTGCGGGCAAGGCGCTTGCGATAGGTGGTGCCGACCCCGTGCTCGGCGGTGATCGAGCCGCCGAGCTCCATCGCCACGTCGTCGATGATGACGTCGATGGCGTCCGAGGCCGCCTCGAACGCCTCGGAGGTCGCGAAGCGCTCATGCGGGAACAGCACCACGACGTGGATGTTGCCGTCGCCGATATGGCCGACCGCCATCACATTGGCGTCGGGATAGGCCTTGAGCACGCCTTCTTCCACGCGCCGGACGAAGGCGGGCTGCTCGGCAACCGGCACCGAGGTGTCGTGCGACATGGTCTTGCCGGCGAGCTTGAACTCGCCGGTGACGCCATGGCGCAGCTTCCAGATCGCCTCTTCCTGCGCGAGGCTGGCGGCAATGGTGGCGTCGCTGATCAGTCCGGCCTCGAAGGCCTCGGCGAGGAAGCCTTCCATCGCCGCGCCGAGCGGGGCGTCGGGCTGGGAATCCCCGGCCTCGATCAGCAGGTACCAAGGCGACTTCTGCGCGAAGGGCATCACCGTACCCGGCACGTAGCGCAGTACGAAGTCCATATAGGACGAGCCGATGATCTCGAAGCTGGAGATGCGTTCGCCGAACACCGCGCGGGCGCGGGCGAACAGGGTCAGCGCATCCTCGACGCTTTCGAGCTGCATCATGGCGATGGAGCGCGAGCGGATGGCCGGGAACAGTTTCAGCACCGCCGCCGTGACCACGCCGAGCGTGCCTTCCGCGCCGATGAACAGCTGCTTGAGGTCGTAGCCGGCATTGTCCTTGCGCAGCCGGCGCAGCCCGTCGAGCACGGTGCCGTCAGCGAGCACCACTTCGAGGCCGAGCACCAATTGGCGCATATTGCCATAGCGCAGCACGGCAATGCCGCCGGCATTGGTGGAGATGTTGCCGCCGATCTGGCAGCTGCCCTCGGCGCCGAGGCTGAGCGGGAACAGTAGCCCCTCCTTCGCCGCCGCGCCCTGTATGTCGGCGAGGATGCAGCCGGCGTCGACCGTGATGGTCTCGTCCGCCGGCGAGACGGCGCGGATGCGGTTCATGCGATCGAGCCGCAAAACCACGGCGGGGCGCGGCTCCAGCGGGGTGGCGCCGCCGCACAGGCCGGTATTGCCGCCCTGCGGCACGATGGCGACGCCGGCTTCAGCGCAGGCCTTCACCAGCTTCGCCACCTCCTCGGTCGAGGCCGGCCGCAGCACCGCCAGCGCCTTGCCGTGGTAGCGGCCACGGTGGTCGGTGAGGAACAGCGCGGTATCGGCGGCGTCGGTGAGGACATAGCGCTCGCCGACAATCGCCTTCAGCTCGGCGAGGAAGGCGTCGTTGGAAGATGCGTCGGCGGGGCAGGCGTCGGCGGACATGGCATTCGTACCGGATGGGCGGCGGGGGAGGCATACCCCGCCCCGGGAGGCCGGGACGGGGTATGGTGGGGTGTACGATCAGATCAGCATCCACTCGGCATAGCGCTTCTGCACCGCCGTGTAGTTCTCGCCCCACCACTGGGAGTTGACGATGACATTCTTGCCGTTGGTGAGGTCGGGCAGGAAATCGCCGGAGGGCGACTTCTTCACCTCGTCTATCGCGGCAACGCTGTTCGGCATGTAGTATCCACGTACCGCCCAGGCGACCTGCCGCTCGGGCTTGAGGCAGAAGTCGATGAAGCGCATCGCCGCTTCCTTGTTCTTCGTGCCCTTGGGAACGGCGAAATAATCCAGCGAATTGACGGTCTGCTGGAAGGAGAAGGCGAGCGGGGCGCCGGCCTTCTGCGCCGACTTCACGCGGTTGAAGTAGCTATAGGAGAAGTCGCCCTCGTTCTGGACGACGGCGTTCACCTGGTCCGGCGTGGTCGCCGCCCATTTGGAGACGTGCGGCTTCATGCGGTCGAGCGCGGCGAAGGCACGCTCGACATCGAGCGGATAGAGCTCCTTCGGCGCCACGCCGTCGGCGACCAGCGCCACTTCCAGCGTCTCGGAGGCGAGCGAGCGCATGACGCGGCGGCCGGGATACTTCGCGAAATCATAGAAGCCGGCGAAGTCCACCGGGTGCTTGCCGTCCGGGGTGCGCTTCTCGTCCCACAGAAGTCCGCCGGAATAGAGGTACATCGGCATGTAGTCGGTCGCCGGCTTGGAGACCAGCTCGCCCGGCTTGATGATCGACATGTCCAGCTCTTCCCAGAGCTTGTCGCGGGCGCCGGAGGTGGCGAAGGCGGCGGGGGCGTCGATCACGTCCCACTGGACGTTGCCGCCCTGCACCTGCGCCTTGACCTTGGCCATGTCGCCATTGTCGACCAGCGTCACCTTGATGCCGGTCTCGGCGGTGAAGGGGTCGGCGAACACCTCGCGCACCGACTTGTTGTAGTCGCCGCCCCAGGAGGTGACGGTCAGCGTGGTATCGGCGGCGGCCGCCCGGCCGGTGAAGACGGCCGGCGCCGCGATCAGCCCGAGAAGGCCGGCACCGCCGCGCAGGACGCCGCGGCGGGATGTGATGAGCGTCGTCTTGGTCATAGGCACGTCCCCTCTTGTTTTCGTGTTCGTTGATCGTCGGTCAGCCTGCCGGCGCTGGCGCCGGCGGCAGAAGGCGGCCGTGCTGCGGCTGCCAGGCGGCGCGGACCGCCTCGCCCCGGTGCGCACCGGGGCGGCCGGGCTGGTTGAGCTCCTGGATGATCAGGCTCGACCCGTCGGGGCAGCGCACGAAATGGCGCACCACGCCGCCGAGCAGGATGGAATCCTCGATATGGCCGGCGACGCTGGCCGGCGTCGCGGCGTCGGCCAGCGCCATGTTCTCCGGCCGCACCAGCAGCACGGCGGGCTCGCCGGCCTGCATCGCCCGCTCGGGCGCCGGCGCGTCGAAGCTTCCGAGCGCGGTCTTCAGCGCATAGGCGCCATCGGAGCCGATCTCGATCGTGCCGGGAATGAGGTTGGACGAGCCGATGAACTCGGCGCTGAATACCGTCTCCGGGCGGAAATACAGCGTGTCCGGCGTGCCCTGCTGCTCGATGCGCCCGCCATTCATCAGCACGATGCGGTCGGACATGGTCAGGGCCTCGTCCTGATCATGGGTGACATAGAGCATGGTGATGCCGAGCTCGGCGTGCAGCCGCTTGATCTCCAGCTGCATCTGCTCGCGCAGCTTCTTGTCGAGGGCGCCGAGCGGCTCGTCCATCAGGATCAGCGCCGGGTTGTAGACGATGCAGCGCGCCAGCGAGATGCGCTGCTGCTGGCCGCCGGAGAGTTCGCGCGGCTTGCGGTGCGCCACATGACCGAGCTGGATCAACTCCAGCGCCTCGCCGACCTTGCGCTTGATCTCCGCCCTGGACAGGCGGCGGACCTCCAGCGGGAAGGCGATGTTCTCGAACACCGTCATGTGCGGCATGAGCGCGTAGTTCTGGAACACCATGCCGAGGCCGCGCCGGTTGGTCGGCAGGGTGGTGGCGTCGCGCCCGTCGATGACGATCCGCCCCGAGGAGGGTGCAATCATGCCGGCGATCAGGTTGAGCAGCGTCGTCTTACCGGAGCCGGAGGGGCCGAGCAGGGTGACGAACTCGCCCTTGGCGATGGAAAGGTCGACCCGGTGCAGGGCGTTGACCTCGCCATAGCGCTTGGCGACGCCCTGGAGTTCGACCATCGCGGGGACGGGAGTGGCGGTCATTGGGAGGCCTCGGTCTTGCCCTGCATCGCGATGATCCCGAGGGCGATCAGCAGCGAGAGAACGGTGAGCAGCGTGGAAACCGCCGCGAGCACCGGCGTCAGCTCCCAGCGGATGGAGGAGTACATCTTGACCGGCAGCGTCATGCTGTCGGTGCCGGTGAGGAAATAGGCGACGACCACCTCGTCGAGCGACATCAGGAAGGCGAACAGCGCCCCCACCGCGATCGAGGCCTTGAGCTGCGGCAGCACCACGCGGAAGAAGATCCGCAGCCGCGAGGCGCCCATGATCGAGGCGACCGTTTCCAGGGCGACATCGGAATGGCTGAGGCCCGACATCACCGACACCATGATGTAGGGCGTCGTCAGCATGACATGGGCGAGCACCAGGCCGGCGGTGGTGTCGAGCAGGCCCCAGTTCGAATATTGGAGATAGAGGCCGAGGCCGAGCACGATGACCGGCACCAGCATCGGCATCATGAACAGGCCCTGCAGGCCGCCGCGCCCCGGCAGGCGCGAGCGGGCGAGCGCATAGGCGGCGGGCACGGCGAGCACCAGCGTGGCGAGCGTGGTCAGGCAGGCGACGAGCAGGCTCTGCACCGTCGAGCCCCACCAGGCAGGATCGGTGAAGAACTGGCGGTACAGCTCCAGGGTGAACTGGCGGGGCGGGAACTCGATCTGGCCGGGATTGCCGAAGGAGATCGGGATGACGATCAGGCTCGGCACCAGCAGGAAGGCGTAGCAGAGCCAGGCCATGGAGGCGACGAGGCCGCGGGCGAGGCGGCTCGAACCGAACAGCTCGTTCATGCGCCGGCTCCCGCAAGGCCGGCGCCGCCGCGCACCTTGCCGAGCATGGCGACGAGCAGGCCGGACAGGACCAGCAGCACCATGGCGGTGGCGGAGGCGGCGGTCCAGTCCAGCGTCTGGCGGGTGTAGAAGTCGACGAGGTTGGCGACCATCATGTCCTGCCGGCCGCCGAGCAGCGCCGGGGTGATGTACATGCCGATCGACAGCGTGACGTTGATCAGCACGCCGGCCAGCACGCCGGGCATGCTGAGCGGCAGGGTGATCTTCCAGAAGATGCGCAGCGGACCCGCGCCCATGGTCTCGGCGGCGAGGATGAGCCGGCGGTCCAGCGACAGGAGGCTGCCGAGGATGGACAGGATCATGAACGGCAGCAGGAAGTTGATCATGCCGAGGATCACACCGATGCGGTTGAACATCATCGGCAGGTTGACCGTGCCGCCGCTGACGAAGCCGAGAAACTGGTTGATCAGCCCCTGATTGCCGAACACCGCCACCAGCGCGAAGCTCTTCACCAGGATGCTGGTCCAGAACGGCAGCATGACCATGATGAGATAGGCGGTGCGCCGGCGCGGCGGCTGGGCGGCGAGGTGCAGGGCGACCGGGTAGCCGAAGAGCAGGCTGACCAGCGTGCCGCCGACGGCGATCTCGAAGGTGTTGCGCAGCACCCGCAGGAACAGCGTGCTGAAGGCGAGCTCGGCATAGGCGTCGAAGGAGAAGCGCCCGTTATACAGGCTGGTCCAGAGGGTGAGCCCCAGCGGGTAGATCAGGATCAGCAGCATCACGGCCGTCAGCGGCGCCAGCAGCACCACCGCCGTCCAGGGGCTGAGATCCGATGCGGAGGATGATTGGGCCGATGATTGAGCCACGAGCGGCACGTCCTTCGGTTGCCGGGCGGCCCTCAGGACCGCGCGCCGTCGCCCCGCAGGGCATGGCCGGACTATGACAGCCGATTTTCAGAACTGCAATGTGCAATTTCAAAATTCTGAAAACTAAACGCGCTAAATATCGGCGTTCACCCAGAAGACCGAAGCCGGGCGCGCGCCGAGATTCGCGAAATGATGCGGCTTGTCGCTGGAGAAGGCGAAGCAATCGCCCTCGTTGAGGCTGAAGGTCTCGCCGTCGATCTGCAGTTCGAGCGAGCCCGACAGCAGGAAGCCGATCTCCTCGCCCTTGTGCGAATAGGGCTGGGACCCCGAGTTGCAGCCGGGCTGGATCACCATGAAGAAGCCGCGCAGCCGCTCGCTCGCCGATGGCGAGGCGATGTCCTTGCGGATGCCATCGATGTCGAGCAGGCGGGAACGTTGCCCGGCCCTTACGATATAACGGCTTTCCGAGGTCTGGATCGGGCTCTGCGACGGGTCGATGAGCCAGGCCGGCATGACGCCGAGGGCGTTGGCGACGGTATAGACGGTGCGCACGGTCGGCGAAACCAGGCCGCGCTCCAGCTGCGACAGCGTGCCGATCGACACGCCGGTGCCCTTGGCGAGGTCCGACAACGTCATCCCCGCCTTGAGCCGCAGGTCGCGAATCCGCTGGCCGAGCTTCTGGGTTTCGTCGTCGGGATTGCTCATGCCGGCCGGCATGCGTGTGGCATCGTCAGCGATCTTCATGGGCGACATGGAGGGGAAAAATCCGTTTCATCCGACCGGTGGTCCCGCCGAAGAGGCAGGCTTTCACAGTCTATAGCGATAGCGGCATATGGCGAATAAGCCAATTCATTTTTCAGAAAACCAAAAAAGATGTGGAGGTGAATGAAAGCGCTGCCTATCATGCGCGTCGTTGTTCGGAGGCCGTTCGCGCACTGCCGGCCGCTTGTTTCAGGATCTCCTCCATGTCCGCTTCGCCCGCTTCGATCGATTGGCACGCGCGTGCCGCGTCGCTTTCCCTCAACGGCCAGGCTTTTATCGGCGGACGCTATCTCCCCGCGCTGTCCGGCAAGCTGTTCCACGGCGTCAATCCCGCCACCGGCAGGGTGCTGACGCAGGTCGCGGCCTGCGACAAGGAAGATGTCGATCACGCGGTGAAGGTGGCGCGGGCGGCGTTCGAGAGCGGGGCCTGGTCGCGCATGGCGCCGCGCGAGCGCAAGAAGCGGCTCAAGGCCTTCGCGGCGCTGATCGCCGATCATGCCGAGGAGCTGGCGCTGCTCGAGACGCTCGACATGGGCAAGCCGATCCGCGACAGCCTCGCCGTCGACCTGCCGCTGTCGGCGCAGTGCATCGACTGGTACGCCGAAGCCATCGACAAGGTGTATGACGAGATCGCCCCGACGGCGCCGACTGCCGTCTCCTTGATCCGCCGCGAGCCGCTCGGCGTCATCGCCGCGGTGGTGCCGTGGAACTTCCCGTTGCTGATGGCGGCCTGGAAGCTGGGGCCGATCCTCGCCGCCGGCAATTCGGTGATCCTGAAGCCGGCCGAGCAGTCCTCGCTCACCGCCATCCGCCTCGGCGCGCTGGCGAGCGAGGCCGGCATTCCGGACGGCGTGTTCAACGTGCTGCCGGGTTTCGGCGAGACCGCCGGCCGGGCGCTCGGCCTGCATATGGACGTCGACGCCGTCGCCTTCACCGGCTCGACCGAGGTCGGCAAGTATTTCCTGCAGTATTCCGGCCAGTCCAACATGAAGCGGGTCGGCCTCGAATGCGGCGGCAAGAGCCCGAACATCATTCTCGCCGACGCGCCGGACCTCGATGCCGCCGCCACCTCGGCGGCCTGGGGCATCTTCTACAATCAGGGCGAGGTGTGCAACGCCGGCTCGCGGCTGGTGGTCGAGGCGAGCGTGAAGGACCGCATCGTCGAGAAGGTGATCGAGGTCGGCGGCGCCATCAAGGTCGGCGACCCGCTCGACCCGGCGACCGAGATGGGCGCCATGGTCGATGCCCGCCAGACCGAGCGGGTGATGGGCTATATCGAAAAGGGTATTGCCGAGGGCGCCAAGCTGAAGCTTGGCGGCAAGCGCATCGCCTCGGAAGGCAGCTTCATCGAGACCACGCTGTTCGACGATGTCACCAGCGACATGACCATCGCCCGCGAGGAGATCTTCGGGCCGGTGCTCGCCACCCTCGCGGCGAAGGACATCGACGAGGCGATCCGCATCGGCAACGACACCACCTACGGCCTCGCCGCCGCGGTTTGGACTCGCGACATCAATAAGGCGTTCAAGGCCTCCTCGGCCTTGCGGGCCGGGGTGGTGTGGGTGAACTGCTTCGACCATGGCGACATTTCCTCGCCGTTCGGCGGCTTCAAGCAATCCGGCTTCGGGCGCGACAAGTCGCTGCACGCGCTGGAGAAATATACCGAGCTGAAGGCGACCTGGATCAATCTGGGCTGAGGGGGCGAAAATGGCCGAGCTGATGTTCCGCGGGCTGATCCCCGCCTTTCCCACGCCGCTGACGGCCGACGGGGCGATCGATGAGGCCAATCTCGCGGCCATCGTCGACTACCAGATCGCGCGCGGCGCCTCCGGCCTAGTGCCGGTCGGCGGCACCGGCGAGGCGAACTCGTTCAGCCTCGCCGACCGCCGCCGCATCGTCGAGATCACGGTGACCGCCACCGCCGGCCGGGTGCCGGTGATCGCCGGGGTGCTGGATCCCGGCCTCGGCGGGGCGCTGGAAAGCGGCCGCGCCTATCGCGAGGCCGGCGCCGACGGGCTGATGGTGATCCCGCCCTATTACGCCCGCCCGGACCAGGAGGGCACGCTGCGCTATTTCCGGGTGTTGGCGCCGGAGCTGAAGCTGCCCATCGTTTTCTACGACAATCCCTACCGCACCGGCATGGTCACCACGCCGGCCACCATCGCCCGGCTGGAGCAGGAGGGGCTCATCATCGGGATGAAGGCCTCCAGCACCGACCTCTACCATTTCGACCAGCTGGCGCGGCTGGTGAGCGAGCGCTTCTGCCTGCTGTCCGGCCAGGACACGCTCTTCGTCGAACAGGTGATGCTCGGCGCCAAGGGCGGCGTGCTCACCTCGGCTTCGCTGCTGCCCGGCTATTGGAGCGAGGTGCAGAAGCGGGCGGAGCAGGGGCAGGTCAAGGAAGCGCTGGCGATGCAGGGCCGGCTCAACCCGCTGATGGACGCGCTGTTTGCCGAGCAGTTCCCCGAGACGGTGCGGCGGGCCTTCGCGCTGATCGGCCTGCCGATCGGCCGCTCGCTGCCGCCGGTCGGCGCTCTGTCGGCCGCCGCCGAGGCGCGGCTCGCCGAGGCGATCGGCGCGCTGGTCGCCGACGGGACGCTTGCACCGGTCTGACCCGACGCGGGCGGCGGGGCTCCGGTCACGGCGTCAGGCCTCGCTCGGCCGGGCGCGGCAGAGGGCGATCATGCCGATGCCCGCCGCCGCGCACAGGGCACAAATGGCGAAGATGCCCGGATAATCCAGCCAGGCGAGCATGAGGCCGGCCAGTGGCCCGGTGATCGCCAAGGCGAGATCGAGGAACACGGTGTAGAGGCCGAGCGCGCCGCCACGGCTGGCGGCCGGCACCCGCTTCATCAACTCGACGCCGAGCGAGGGGAACACCATGCCGAAGCCGAGGCCGGCCAGCGCGCCGCCGATCAGCGCCGGCAGCGGCGCCGGGGCGAGCCAGATCAGCGCGAGGCCGAGCGTCTCCAGCCCGAGGGCGAGGATCGCGACGCGAAAGCCGCCGACGCGGGCGATCTGGCCGCCGAAGAGGAGGCGCGAGCCGGCAAAGCACAGGCCGAACACCGAGACCAGAAGCGAGGCGCCCTGCCAGCCGGCGGCGAGGAACATCAGCCCGCCGAAGCTCGCCACCGCGCCGAAGCCGATGGCGCCGAGGGTGAGCGCCGCGCCGAAGGGCAGCACCAGCGCCAGCGTGGGTCCGGCCTTCTGCCGCGCACCCGGAATCACCGGGGTCTCGCCATGCAGCAGCGCGACCAGCAGCCCGGCCAGCGGCGCCAGCACGGTGACGAACCCCACCGCCCACAGGCCCAGCGCGTCGAAGGCGGCGCCGCCGATGGGGGCGCCCGCGGCGATAGCGCCATAGGCCGCCACCCCGCCCCAGGACATGACCTGCGCCGTATGGGCGGTGCCGACACGGCCGATGTTCCAGGTGATGGTCGCGGTGCCCGAGCAGCTTTCCCCGAAACCGAGCAGCAGGCGGCTGATCACGATGGCCGCATAGGCAAGGAGGGGCGTTGCCTCGACCAGCGGTACGCAGGTGAGCATGAGACCGGCCAGCAACGCCGCCGTCAGGCCGTAAAGCACGGTGCGGCGGGCGCCGATGGCATCCGACATGCGGCCGGCGAGCGAGCGGGTGACCACGGTCGAGAGGAACTGGCTGCTGACGGAAAGGCCGGCCAGCACCGGCCCGTAGCCGAGCTGGTGCATGACATAGACCGGCAGGATCGCCAGCGGCACGCCGACGCCGAGATAGGTGCAGAAATTGACGAACGAGATGGGCAGGATGCGCAGCAGCACCGGCCGCTCGCGGTTCGTCGGTTGGCACGACACGTGGCGTTGCTCAGGCCGGGCGCGGCCGGCCGGGAATGCGGCCGAGGGCGGATTCGGTGTAGCCACCGTCCATGCAGATGTTCTGGCCGACGATGAAGCCTGCTCCGGGACCGAGCAGGAACGCCACCGTGGCGGCGACGTCCTCCGCCTGCCCGACGCGGCCGAGCGGCACGATGCGGTTGCGCTCGGCCGCCACCTGCGGGTCGCGGTAGATGGATTCGGTCAGCGTGGTGCGGATCATGCCGGGGGAGACGCTGTTCACCCTTATGCCGGCGGGCGCCCATTCCTGCGCCAGCTGGCGGCACAGCATGATCAGCGCCGCCTTGCTCGCCGAATAGGCGCCCATGCCGGGATGCGGCGCGATGCCGGAGGCCGAGGCCACCGCGACGAAGGCGCCGCGGCTGGCGGCGAGATCGGCATGAGCCGCCTTCGCCAGCAGCCAGACCGCGCGGGCGTTCACCGCGAAAAGCCGGTCCCACTCGGCCGGGTCGAGCGTCGCCAGCGGTGCCGGCCCGGTGATGCCGGCATTGGCGACCACACCGTCGAGCCCGCCGCAGAACGCCGTCGCCTCGGCGACCAGCCGCGCCGGTATCGCGGCGTCGGTAAGATCACCGGCGAGGGTGGTGACGGCGGCACCGAGATCGGCGAGCTCCGCCGCCACCTCGGCGAGCGCCGCGCTGGTGGAGCGGGCCGCCAGGGCGATGCGCAGTTGCGCGCGGTGCTGGCGCCCCAGCCTGAGAGCGACGGCGGCGCCGATGCCGCGGCTGGCGCCGGTCACGAGGAAGCGGGCCGGAGCCTCGTCGCTGGCGGCGCTCATCCCTTGAAGCCCGAAGCGGCGAGATCGCGCGCGGCGGCGCGGAAGGCCAGCACGGTCTGCTCCATCTCGCTGTCGCCATGGGCGAGCGAGACGAAGTACCGCCCCCAGGGCGAGGGCAGGCCGACCACGCCGTGTCGGCGCAGCGTGTCGCTCACCCGCCTGGTCGCCTCCGGGCGGACCTTGGCCTTGGCCTCGTCATAGCTGCGCGGCATCCGGTCGGTGAACCACAGCGAGAACACGCTGTCGAAACCGGTGGTGATGGCGGTGATGCCTTCGGCGGCGAAGGCCTCGACCACTGCGCGCCGCAGCGCGGCGCCCCAATCGAACAGGCGGGTGTACTGGCTCTCGTCCTCCAGCAGCTTCATCGTCGCCAGCACCGCCGAGGCGACCAGCGGGTTGCCGTGATAGGTGCCGAAGCAGGGCACCGTGCCGTCCTCCACCACCTCGAAGGCTGTGGGCGTGCCGAGCACCGCGGCGACCGGCACGCCGCTGCCGATGGCCTTGCCGAGAGCGACGAGGTCCGGCATCAGCCCGAGTTCCTCCGACACCAGCTTCACGCCGCGGCGAAGGCCGACCATCACCTCGTCGGCGATGATCAGCGTGCCGTTCTCCTGCGCGCGCCGGGTCAGATGCTCGAAGAAGGCGCGCTCGGGAACGAGGCACCCGGTGTTGCCGAGCATGGGCTCGACCAGGATGGCGGCGAGATCGTCGCCCATTTCGTCGAAAAGCTGATCAATATCATCGACTTCGTTGACCCGGAACAGCGTGGTGCCTTCCTTGACCGGGCGCTCGTTGGTGCGCTCGGCCTCGGCGGATTCGACGAGGCCGAAGCGCACCGGGTCGAACCAGCCGTCATAGCCGCCCACCGCCTTGGCGATCAGCCGCCGGCCGGTGGTGGCGCGGGCGATGCGGCAGGCGAGGTGGACGGCTTCCGTGCCGGTGGTGGCGAAGGTGGCACGGGTGACGCGGGCGCCACCGATGCGCACCAGTGCCGTGCCGGCCAACTCCTCGATATCGTTGGGAAATCCCGGCATCGGCCCGTTTTCGAGCGCCTTGATGCAGGCCTCGACGACAGCGGGATGCGCGTGGCCGACGAGGGTGGCGCCCATCGCCATGCCGTAATCGACGAAGCTGCGGCCTTCCGTATCGAACAGGCGGGCGCCCTGGCTGCGGGACACCGTGAAGCCCTTGCCGTCGAGCAGCGGCAATTTGCGGGCGCTGCTCGAGACGCCGAACGGCACCGTCAGTGCGTCCATGTCATTTACTCCAGTCATATCAGAGGTTTGTCAGAAGCCGAGAAGCTTGGGCAGCCATTCGGTGGTGGCCGGAACGAAGGCGACGACCAGAAGGCAGATGTTGCTGCTGATGAAGAAGGGGATCAGCCGCCGGGTGACCGGGTTCACCCCGATCTTGGCGATGTTGCAGACCACGAAGATGTTGGTGCCCACCGGCGGGGTGAACAGCCCGATGCCGCCGGAGATCACGAAGATCAGCCCGAGCTGGTAAGGCTGGAGGCCGATTTCGAGGCCGATCGGGTGGACGATGGGCGCGAGGATGATCAGCGTCGGGCCGAGATCGGCCCAGGTGCCGACGAAGGTCAGCAGCAGAATGATCAGCAGCGTGGTGACGACATAGCCGGCGCCGAGATCATGCAGCAGGCTGGCCGTCCATTGCGGCACTTCCTCGACGGTGAGGATCCAGGAGAACGGCACCGAGACGGCCATGATGATCATGATGGCGCCGGTCATCTTCACCGTCTCGTCGCCGACCTTCCACAATTTGCCCCAGCCGATCTCGCGATAGATGAGGCTGCCGACCACCAGCGCCCACACCACCGCCACGAAGGCGGCTTCCGTCGGGGTGACGATGCCGGTGAGCATGGAGCCGAGCACGCCGACCGGCATCAGCACCGCCGGCAAAGCGCGGAACAGGTGCTTGCCGAAGGAGGCGATGGTCGGCCGGGTCTCCGACTTGGGGAAGTTCTCGCGCACGCCGACCCAATAGGCGGTCAGCATGAAGGTGACGGTGAGCATCAGGCCGGGGATGATGCCGGCAGCGAACAACCCGCCGATCGAGGTGTTGGTGATGACGCCGTACATGATCATCACCACGCTGGGCGGGATGATGATGCCGAGCGTGCCGGCGGCGGCGGTGACCGCGGCGGAGAAGTCCTTCGGGTAGCCGCGCTCGGTCATCGCCGGGATCATCACCGAGCCGACGGCGCCGGTGTCGGCGGTGGCCGAGCCGGTGATGCCGCCATAGACCATGCAGGTGGCGACGTTGACCAGGCCGAGGCCGCCGCGGATGCGGCCGAACAGGTCGTCGCACAGATTGATGATGCGCCGGGTGAGGCCGCCCTCGTTCATGATGCCGCCGGCGACGAGGAACAGCGGGATGGCGGCGAGCGCGATGGAGTTGGCGCCGTTGAACACCTGCTGGGCGAACCAGGCCGGCGGCAGCGGCACGAAACCGAGCGTGATGACCGCGAGGGCGGAAATCGCGATCGACCAGGCGACCGGCACCCCGGAATAGAGCGTGAGCGCGAACACGCCGAAGAGAACGAGAAGGGTCATAGCGTCCGTCGCGGTCTAGCGGAGGATGCGGAACAGGCGCAGCAGCGCGATGATGCCGAGGCCGATGCCCATGAAGAGGACGATGCCCTGCATGGTCCAGGACGGGATGCGCATCACCGGCGTAGGCATGTAGCCGGTGCGCCCGAGCATCGCGGTGCCGCTGCGGACGAGCGCGGCGGAGACCAGGAGCAGCACCAGCGCGTGATAGAGGCGGAACACCGGGCCACGATCGCTGCTGGTGCCGTCGACCGACACGTTCTCGCCGACCGCCTCGGCGAGAACGGTGCCGACCGCGGTGATCCACAGGAACATGATCGACAGCATCTCGAACGACCAGGTGACGCCCTGGAGGTGGAGATAGCGGCCGACCACGCCGAGACCGGTGGAGACGATCAGCACAAGCAGCGCCAGCATCCCGGCCCATGTCAGGCCGAGATGCACGGCACGGCCGAGCCCGGCGAGGCCGGGCCGGCTCGACGGCGCCGGGGCACTCACGCCTTCGCCGCCGCGTCGCGCACCGATTTCACCAGATCGGCGCCGTATTCCTTCGAGAAGGTCTCGTAGACCGGGCCGACCATCGCCGCGAAGGGGACGGTGTCGACGGCGTTCACCTGAAGCCCCTTCTCCTTCAGCTTGGCGATGACGCCGTCATAGGCGCCGGAGATGGCGTTACGGTACCAACCCTGCGTGGCCGTGGCGGCGTCGTTGACCGCCTTGCGCTCGGAGGGGGAGAGGCTGTCGAGCTTGGCCTTGTTGGCGTACCACCAATTGGCCATCCACATGTAGTTCGACAGCGACAGGTACTTCTGCGCCTCGTACCATTTGGCGTCGTAGAAGTCGCGCAGCTCCGGCTCGGCGCCGTCCACCACGCCGCTCTGCAGCGAGGTGTACACCTCGCCATAGGGAATGGCCTGCGGCAGCGCGCCCAGCGTCTTGATGGTCTCGATGGCGACCGGGATCGGCGGCGTGCGCATCTTGAGGCCGGCCATGTCTTCCGGCTTCACGATCGGCTTCTTCGAGTTGGTGAAGCTGCGGAAGCCGGAATCCAGCACGCCGACGATCTCGTAGCCCTTGGCCGGGGCCATGCCGGCGAGCTGCTTGCCGACCGGACCGTCCAGCACGGTGTGGACCTTGGCGAAGCTGTCGAACAGGAAGGGCAGCGAGACGACGCTGAGGCGCGGGTCGATGGCATCGATGACGCCGCCGAGGCCCATGTCGATCGACCCGTCGCCGACCTGCTCGCAGACCGGCCCCTCGTCGCCGAGCAGGCCGTTGGCGAAGATCGTTACCTTCACGCTGCCGCCGGTCGATTTCTCGACATCGGCCTTGAACTTGACGAGGGCCTGCTGGATGAGGCTGTCCTCGGGGGAGGAATGCGCCACCTTCAGCGTCGTGGCGGCCGAGGCGCGCCCGGTCATCGCGAAGGTGGAGGCGGCGGCTACGCCGGCGATGAAAGTCCTGCGGTCAAGGCGCATAGTCGTCTCCAGATGTCTCACCCGCCGAAATCAGATGAACCTTCGGAGTTTCCGCCCGGATATCGTTCTCTGCGATGAAGCTTTCCGGCAGCGGCAAGGAGTGCCGCTGGAGATCGCCCTCGATGACGAGTTGGCGATACTGTGGTCCCGCGGTGCCGGCAGCGTCAATCGCCGCCAGGCCGGGGCGGGCCAACAAGTTCTTATGGTTTCATAAGCCCGCTTTATTGCCGGCGGGGGCGAGCTCGCGCTCCTCCGTCGTCGCGATCCAGCCGACGGAACCAATGCCGGGCTCGTAGGGCCGGGCGAATTCGCAGCGCAGGAAGGCGGCGAGGCGGCGGGCGGCGAGGCGCTCGCTGCGGCTGACCAGCAGCACCAGCGGCAGCGCCGGCAAGGCGGGCAGGCCGTCCGCCTCGCCGAGGCAGCGCCAGCCGGCCGGCACCGCCGATTCCGGCAGCACCGTCAGCATGCTGCCGGAGGCGACGGCGAGATGGATGCCGCTGACATGCGAGGAGGTATGGGCGAGCCGCCAGGCCCGCCCGGCGCGGTCCAGCGTCGCGAAGACCCGCGGCCGGGCCGAGCACTCATCGGAGAACATGGCGAGGCGCAGCACCTCCTCGTCCTCCGGGCGGCCGTTGGGACCGGTGCACCAGACCTGCCGCTCATAGCGGAACACCTGGTCCGGCGGGTCTTCCGCGCACTGGGTGACGATGGCGACATCGAGCTCGCCATTGTTCATCATCAGCCGCAGCTTGCGCGAGAAATCGCAGCTGAGGTCGATGTAGAGGGCACGGTTCTGCGGGCTGAAGCGGTGCAGCAGCGCCTCGCCGATCGAGCCGACGAAATCGTCGGGCATGCCGAGCCGGACCCGGCTTTCGGTCACCCGGTCGGCGACCGACTCCAGCGCCTCGGCCTCGATCGACTGGATCTGGCGGGCATAGCCGATCAGGCATTCGCCGGTGACGGTGGCGGTGACGCGGCGGTGGCCGCGCTCGAACAGCTTCTTGCCGAGGCGTTCCTCTAGCCGGGCGACGGACATGCTGACCGCCGCCTGGGTCTTGCCGAGATGCTCGGCGGCGGCGGTGAAGCTGCCGAAATCCGCCACGGCGACCAGCGCGGCCAGCGCATCGCTATCGAAATGGCGCACGTCCATCCTCTCCCGCTGCGACCCCCCGATCCGCCACGGAGCGTAACGCGGCGGCGAGGGCGCTTTAAGCGGGAATAAGCTGCAATTTGCGGGCCGGAATGATGCCGCATTAGGCAGGCCGGAAGAGGCGGGCAGGGCATGGTTCGCCGATCGCCCGCCGCGCCGGTGGCATGGTGCCGGCCGGCATTCAGGCAAGGCGGGGATAGGAAGCCGCGATGGCGGCGTTCTCCAGCTCGATCACCCGGTCGTAAGCCGCCTCCGGGATCGCCTCGAAACCGACCAGGCCGAAAGCCGCGCGGGCGTCGGCGGCCGCCGGATCGGCGAGCAGGGCGTCGAGCGCCCGGCGGATCGCCGCGACCTGCGGCTCGGGCGTCGCGACCGGCACGACCAGCGGCAGGCCGGGGCTGGCCGGCGTCACCGCGAGCACCCGCACCCCGGCGACCCGCTCGGGTGCGTGGCGGGCGGCGAGGGTGAAGGTGACGCCGTCAATGGCGGCGACGTCGGCGCGCCCCTGCGCCACCGCCGCGACGCTGGCGAGATGCGCGCCGGTTTCCACCACCGCCGAGAAGAACGGCTGGCCGCCGGCGAGCGGCGCCAGCGCGGCGCGGAACAGGTTCATGCCGCTGTTGCTGTCGGTGCCGTTGATCGCCGCCACCCGCCCGCGCAGCGCCGCGAGGTCGGGCACCGTCTCGTCCGCGCGCACCACGATGGCGCTGCGGTGCCAGCCGCCCTCGGTATAGGGCGTGGCATAGGCCGGCGTGGCGACCGGCTTCAATAGGCCGGCATAGCGGGTGCGCAGCGGGTAGCCGCAGGTATGGCCGAGCGCGAGGCGGGGATCGACAAGCGCCTCGCCGATCGGCCGCGCGCGGTCGAGCGCCGCCGGCAGCCGGCCGGCGAGCGCCTCCACCCCCTCGGCGACGAGGGCGCGGCGCAGGCTCGCCCAGAGCGCGTCCTGCGCCGCGTGCAGGAACGGCGGATCGTACATGCCGAGCGTCACCACGGCGGCGGGAGCGGCCAGGGGAGGCGCGCCGGTATCGGATTCGGCGGCGATGGTCATGATGTGCCTCCCCTCGATGGCCGGCAGCGGCGGTGCGGCGTGCCCGCTTATAGCATCGCCGCTAGCATCGCCGCCCGCCTCCTCCATGTCGACGGGGCGGGGCGGAGTCCTTGGAGCGTGGGGCCAGAGCACATCCTCGATGCGGACCCGCAGGTCGCGCTATGATCGACAGTCCCGGAATTGCAGGATCCGTTACCTGGTTCCATGCGGCCGCGGCGCCGCGTGGCGGCGCCTCACCCGTTCGTCCACCCATGCCCTTTCACTATGTCCCAATGGCGAAAGAGCATTTGCGCGGCTCAGCAACGCATGGTCCGCTCGCGGTCAAGCAGAACAATGGCCGAGGGTAGAACGTGATGAGGCAGGTCGAGGTCGCGGTCATCGGGACCGGGTGGTGCGGAGGCATTCGCGCCGAGACCCTTTCGCGCTCGGCGCTGGTGGACAAACTGCACATCTGCGAGATTCGTCCCGAGCGGCTGGAGGAAGTGCGCCTTCTCACCAAGCCGGCCACCGCGACGCTCGACTATCGCGACATCGTCGAGAACGACGCCATCGGGGTGGTCTACATCTCGACGACGCCGGAGAGCACGCACTACCCGATCGCCCGCGACTGCCTGAGGGCCGGCAAGCATGTGCTGCTGGAGAAGCCGATCGCCATGGAACTCTGGGAGGCGAACGAGCTGATCGAGCTCTCCCAGCGCAACCGGGTGAAGTTCACCATCGGCTATTCGCAGCGCTTCAACCCCAAGATCGCCTATGCCAAGAAGAAGGTCACCGACGGCACGCTGGGGCGTGTCGTCAATATCATGGTCTCGCGCCATCTGTCGCGCAGTCTCGGCAAGAAGATCGCCTCGCGCATCAAGCTCTCCCCGGCGGCGATGGAATCGACGCACGACCTCGACTTCGTGTTCTGGCTGCTGGAGCCCGCCAAGCCGCTACGGGTCTATTCGCAGGGCGCCTATGGCTACATGCAGGAGGTCAACGGCTCCTATGACTGCATGTGGTCCACGGTGACCATGGACAACGGCACGCTGGTGGTGATCGGCGGCGGCTGGAACCTGCCGCCCGCCTATCCGAACTATTGCGGCACCTGGATCGAGATCACCGGCACCGAGGGCGCGCTGATCCTCGACGACACCCAGCGCGACAACTGGCTGAGCACGGTGAGCGAGGGCACGCGCTTTCCGATGTCGACCATGCCGGGCGAGCAGGTCGACCATGTGTTCGCCGGGCAGATGGGACCGGAGACCATCCATTTCCTCGAATCCGTGCTGCGCGACCGCCCGGTGATGGTGGCCCCCGAGCACGCCCGCATGGTGATGCAGAGCTACATGGCGGCCGATCTCTCGGCGGCGATCAACGAGCCGGTCGACCTGCCGCTGTCGAACCGCGCGCTGGCGCAGATCAGCGACCTGAAGGCAGCCTCGCTCGCCGCCTCCTGAATAGGGAGGGACGCAAGGCGCGGCCGCTCCCGGCAGCGGACCCATGCCGGTTCGCTATGTGCCGATGGTGAAAGAGCATTTGCGCGGTTCGCCGCCGGATGGTCCGCTCCGAAACAAGCAGGAAAAACGAGGTCGGGAGAGAATGATGATGCTGAGCCTTCGCCGCACGGGCGCTAAGCCGGAAAGAGCCCTGTGATGCGCCGCAACTCGCCCAAGGGCATCGGCCTCGCCATCGTCGGTGCCGGACGCGTCGGCCTGTTCCGCGGCGCGGTGGCCGCCCGCCATCCGGCGGTGGAATGGATCGGCCTCGCGGAGATCGACGCCGAGAAGGGGCGGCGCGTCGGCGCGGAGATCGGCGCCGATTTCGTGACCACCGATCATCGCGACCTGCTGAAGCGGCCGGAGGTGACGGCGGTGATCGTCGCCACCGACGAGCATTTGCATGTCGATCCGGTGATGGCGGCGCTGGAGCGCGAGCTGCCGATGCTGATCGAAAAGCCGCTGGCGACGCATCTCGACGATTCCGCCCGCGTGCTGCGCGAGATCGAGGCGGCCGGCGTCGATGCGGTGGTGGGCTATACCCAGCGCTTCCGCCGCCGCTGGCTGGCGGCGAAGGAGAAGGTGCGCACCGGGGCGCTCGGCGACGTGACCATGGTCACCTCCCGCGCCTTCATGAACCGGCTGGTGGCGATCGACAATTACCGTCGCTCCAACGCGCCGGAGACCATCTCGCCGATGGTGATCTCCGGCACCCACGCGCTCGACATCGTCATGTGGTACCTGGAGGCCAAGACGCCGGTGGAGGTCTATGCCCGCTCGGTCGACAAGGTGCTCGGCCCCGACTGGCGCGGCATCGACGGCACCGCCGGCATGATCATGATGAGCGACGGCTCGATCTACCATCTCAACATCTCCTGGGCATTGCCGGTGACCTGGCCGGGTGCCGTCTACAGCCTCGAGGTCGGCATCGTCGGCACCACCGGCGTGCTGACCATCGACGACACCCATCGCGACATCGTGCTCGCCGTCTCGGCGCCGCAGGAGGAGGGCTACCTGCCGGACAAGACCCGCCTCGTCGACTTCATGGGCAGCTATCCGCCCGGCGACATGGCGCTCGGCGAACTGCGCGGACCGATGCGCACCGAGACCGAATCCTGGCTCAACCGCATCGCGCTCGACCTGCCGACGCAGCACGCGACGGCCGCCGAGGCACATAACCGGCTGATGCTGACCAAGGCACTCGACCTCTCCGCCAAGCTGAGGCGGCCGGTGAAGCTGCCGCTCGAAGTGGAGGGCGAACGCGAGATGATGCGCGAGGCCGCGATGGCCTGAGGCAACGGGGCCTGAGGCAACGGGACCTGAGGCGTACCCGACGACCGAGTGCCTGACACTGCACGCTGAAACGGCGCCAGCCACAACAACAAGCGGCGCCGCGATTCCTGGGAGGGAACGATGAAAGCCTGTCTGCCTGTCACCCGCCGT
The DNA here is from genome assembly GCF_031456575.1 of Ancylobacter sp. 3268. Classification (NCBI taxonomy): domain Bacteria; kingdom Pseudomonadati; phylum Pseudomonadota; class Alphaproteobacteria; order Hyphomicrobiales; family Xanthobacteraceae; genus Ancylobacter; species Ancylobacter sp. 3268. The sequence goes on along the minus strand of NZ_JAVDUX010000007.1, from coordinate 130,004 downwards.
GCCGTGCTTTCCGGCGTGGCCCTGGCCGGGGCCGTGCTGGCCGCCGGCCTCGCCACCACGCGGCCCGCATCGGCGCAAGCCGACTATCCGAACCAGCCGATCACCCTGATCGTGCCGTTCGCGCCGGGCGGCGCCTCGGACTTCGCCGCCCGCCTGCTGCAGCCGCGGCTGTCGCAGATCCTCGGCCAGCAGATCGTGGTGGAGAACCGCGACGGCGCCGCCGGCAATGTCGGCATGGACCTCGCCGCCCGCGCCAAGCCGGACGGCTACACGCTGTTCCTCGGCAATGTCGGCACGGTGTCGATCAACCCCTACATCTTCTCCAGCCTGCGGGTGAAGCCGCTGCAGGACTTCGCCCCGATCTCCATCGTCGCCGACACGCCCGGCCTTTTGATCGCCAACCCGCAATTCCCGCCGAACAACGTCAAGGAACTGGTGGAATATGTGAAGGCCCGGCCGGGGCAGGTGAACTTCGCCTCGCCCGGCACCGGCTCGGTGAACCGGCTGGAGATGGAGGCGTTCCGCCGCGAGGCCGGGCTCGACATGATCCACGTGCCCTATAAGGGCGGTGCCGGACCGGCCGCCGCCGACGTCATGGGCGGGCATGTCAGCCTGATGTTCGTGACCATCTCCTCCGGCATCAACCATGTGAAGGGCGGCCGGCTGAAGGCGCTCGGCGTCTCCACCAAGCAGCGCGTGCCGCAATTGCCGGACGTGCCGACCATGACCGAGCAGGGTTTCCCCAAGAGCGTCTCCTCCTCCTGGCAGGGCGTGCTCGCGCCGGCCGGCACGCCGCAGCCGATCATCGACAAGCTGCACGCCGCCATCGTCGAGGCGATGAAGGACGACACCATCCGGGCGCGCATGGGTGAATCCGGTGTGATCGCGGTCTCCAGCCCCAGCCCGGCGGACTTCAAGGCCTATATCCAGGCCGACGCCGACAAATGGAGCGGCATCATCAAGGAAATCGGCGCAAAGGCCGACTGATGCGGCCGACTGATCCGGCGGACGGGCGCCCGCCCGCTGGCGACACCCGTGCGGGGCCGGCCGCCTCAGGCGGTGCCGGCCTCGACACGTCGCATCCGGTCATCCTGCCGCCATCGTGCCGACGCGCCCTTCGCGCGGCCGAGGCGGAAACGGGGTCATCCATGGACATCAAGCTCTCCTCCGACTTCCTCACCGGGCTGTTCTTCTGCAGCCTCGGCGCGCTCGCCATCATCATCGGCTCGGACTACCCGATCGGCACCGCCGCCCGCATGGGCGCCGGCTATTTCCCGCTGATGGTGAGCAGCGGCCTGATCCTGCTGGGCGGCATCCTCATCATCCGCTCCTTCCTGACCGAGACCGAGGAGATCGGCGCCATCGACGTCCGGCCGCTGCTGCTGCTCATCGGCAGCATCCTGCTGTTCGGGCTGCTGATCGAGGACTGGGGCTTCCCGGTCGCCGGTCTGGCGGTGGTGATCGGCGCGCGGATCGCCGGCCGCCACTACAAGCCGCTGGAGACCGCGCTGCTGGCGGTGGGGCTGGTGGGCTTCTGTCTGGTGCTGTTCTCCTACGGTCTCGGGCTGCATCTGCCCGCCACCCGGCTCTGGTGAGGGCGGTCCGATGGAACTGTTCAACGAATTGCTGCTCGGCTTCTCGGTGGCGCTGACGCCGACGAACCTGCTCTACGGCTTCCTCGGCGTGCTGCTCGGCACCATCATCGGCGTGCTGCCCGGCCTCGGGCCGGTGGCGACCATCTCCATCCTGCTGCCGGTGACCTTCGCGCTGCCGGCGCCGGCGGCGCTGATCATGCTCGCCGGCATCTATTACGGCGCGCAATATGGCGGCTCGACCACCGCCATCCTGGTCAACCTGCCCGGCGAAAGTTCCTCGGTGGTCACCGCCATCGACGGCTACCAGATGGCCCGCAAGGGGCAGGCGGGCCTCGCGCTCGCCACCGCCGCGCTGTGCTCCTTCATCGCCGGTACGCTGGCGACGCTGGTGATCGCGGTGGCGGCACCGGCGCTGGCGGAAGTGGCGCTGGACTTCGGGCCGGCCGACTATTTCTCGCTGATGCTGTTCGGCCTGGTGGCGGCGGTGATCCTCGCCCATGGCTCGGTGGTCAAGGCGATCGGCATGATCCTGGTCGGCATCCTGCTGGGCACCATCGGCATCGACGCCAATACCAGTCTGGAGCGCTACACATTCGGCATTCCCGCCTTCGGCGACGGCATTGACTTCGCCGTCATCGCCATGGGCATGTTCGGCATCGGCGAGACCATCTCCAACCTCGACCAGAAGGACGAGCAGCGCAGCTTCGTGAAGGAGGTGCGCGGGCTGTGGCCGCGCTGGGCGGACATAAGGCGCTTCATCGCCCCGGCGCTGCGCGGCACCTTCCTCGGCGGCTGCCTCGGCCTGCTGCCGGGCGGCGGGCCGGTGCTGGCCTCCTTCTCGACCTATGCGCTGGAGAAGAAGCTCTCCAGGACGCCCGGCGCGTTCGGCAAGGGCGCCATCGAGGGCGTCGCCGGGCCGGAGGCCGCCAACAACGCCGCGGCGCAGACCGCCTTCATCCCGATGCTGACGCTGGGCCTGCCTTCCAGCGCGGTGATGGCACTGATGATCGGCGCGCTGATGATGCAGGGCCTCTCCCCCGGGCCGCAGCTGATGACCCAGCGGCCCGACCTGTTCTGGGGGCTCATCGCCTCGATGTGGCTCGGCAATTTGATGCTGGTGGTGCTCAACCTGCCGCTGGTCGGCATCTGGGTGAAGCTGCTCTCGGTGCCCTACCGCATGCTGTATCCGGCGATCATGCTGTTCTGCTGCATCGGCGTGTACTCCATCAACAACAACGCGCTCGACGTGGTGCTGGCGGCGATCTTCGGCGGGTTCGGCTACCTGATGAAGCGCCTGCATTGCGAGCCGGCGCCGCTGCTGCTCGGCTTCATCCTCGGGCCGATGATCGAGGAGACGCTGCGCCGGGCGCTGCTGATCTCGCATGGCGACCCGATGGTGTTCCTGCAGCGGCCGATCAGCCTGAGCTTCCTGGTACTGACGGTGCTGCTGCTGGTGGTGCTGGTCGCCCCGATGATCCGGGTGACCCGGCAGCGGGCCTTCGAGGAGAGCACCGACTGACGCCGGCAGCGGCCGGGCGTGGGCCCGGCCGTGTGGGGACGAACGACGCCGGGAGCAAATGGCGCCGGGGATAAACGACAACGGCCGGGCTTGCTGCCCGGCCGTTTCATGTGGGGAAGACGGGGCGGCGTCAGGCGGCGCCGGCCAGCGTGCGCTGCTGCGGCGGCGCCCAGTGCGACGTGCTGTCCGGCAGGGCGCTGAAGATGCCGCGCTGGGCGAGGGCGTCGATCTCGGCGCGCAGCAGCCCCATCACCGCATGGGCGGCGGCGCTGACATTGTCGCCGACATGCGAGAGCATGATGGTGCGGCTGAGATTGACTCCGCCCACCGCGAGGCCGGTGAGCAGGCCCTCGTCAATCTCCTTGCGGAAGGCGGAGATCGGCATGATCGAGGCGCCGCGCCCGCGCAGCAGCATGCGCCTTATCGCCTCCACCGCGTCGATCTCGCAATCAACCTCGATACAGACGCCGTGCGAGGCCAGCTGCTCGTCGACCAGCGCCCGGATGCCGCGCGTGACCAGCATCGGCGTCGAGGCGAGCTCGTCCAGCGTCACCACCGGCGAGACGCCGCGCGACTGGCGCGGCATCACCACCACGATCGGCTCGGTGAGCACGGCGGTGAAGCGCAGCGCCCGGTTCGGCGGCGGGTTGGTGAGCAGAGCGAGATCGACCTGGCTGTTGACGAGGTCGACCTGCAGCCGGCGGGTGAATTCCTCGACGATGGTGAGGTTGATCGCCGGATAGGTCGAGGCGCAGCGCTCGATGAGGCCGGGCGCCAGCAGCGAGGACAGCGTCGGCGAGATGCCGACCACCACCCGGCCGGACAGGCAGTCGCCACCGATGTTCATCTCCTCGGTGGCGCGGGCGACTTCCTGCATGATCCGGCGGCTGTGCTGCAGGAAGCGCCGGCCGGCGAGGGTGAGCTGCACCCCGCGCGGCAGGCGCACCAGCAGCGGCGTGCCGATTTCGGTCTCGATGCGCTGGATGTGGCGGCTGAGCGCCGGCTGGACGATGCCGAGGTCACGGGAAGCCCGGGTGATGCTGCCGAGTTCGGCAACGCGCACGAAGGCCTCGATGCTGCGCAGTTCCATGGCGTTTTCCTCCGGGAGGGGCCTGTTCTGTTCTGATGCGCCCCCCTTTGTTGTGATGATCCTCTCACGCGGGCGGCGGTACGCGAAACACCCGCAGGGCGATGGCCAGCATGGAATAGTAGCCGAGCAGGCCGGTCAGCTCGATCACCGTCCGGCGGCCGAAACGCGCGACGGCTTTGGCGAAGAGGTCGTCCGGCACGTCCTTGTGCCGGTAGATGGCGGCGGAGAAATCATGCACCAGCGCCGCGTCGGCCTCGGCGAAATCCGGCCGGCGGCCGGCGGCCAGCGCCTCGATCTCGAACTCCGGTACCCCGGCCTTGCGGGCCTCCTTCGCGTGCACGGCGAACTCGTAGTCGGCGCCCCAATAGGACGCCGTGGTGAGGATGGCGAGCTCCGACAGCCGCGGCGGCAGGCCGGTGCGGTAGCGGCAGAAGGCGCCGACCGCCTGGGCGGTGGCGGCGAGCTCAGGGCTCTCGACATAGATGTGGAACGGCGCCGGCACCGCGCCGGCGCGCGGGCGGCCGATCTCCTCGAAGATGCGGCGCTGCTCGGCGTCGAGCGCGGCGGGGTCGAGCTCGCGGTAGCGCGGGGCGGGGTCGGCGGGGCGGTTCATCCTGTGCGGTGTCCTCGGTGTTTTCTGTCTTTTCCTCTCCCCGTTGGGGAGAGGTGGCCCGCGAAGCGGGTCGGTGAGGGGCTCTAGTGATTGGGGAATGAAGAAGGCCCCTCACCCCACCCCTCTCCCCCACGGGGAGAGGGAGCATCTTCATGATCAGCGTCGCACGGGCGACCGCGGAGATCAGGTCTCACGCGCTGGCGGCGAGCGCGGGGCGATCCACGGTCTCCCCTGCCTCCACCGCCACCGGCAGGTTGGTCGCCACCGAGCGGCAGATGGCCTCCAGCACCGCGATGTTGCCGACCTTCTGCGCGTCGGTGAACACATAGGGCGTGCCGCTCTCGATGGAGCGGGCGAAGGCCTCCAGATTGGCGCGCACCGTGTCGGTCCACTCATAGTCGCGCACCTCGCGCCGGCCGTCCTTGTGCTGGATGGTCAGCGTCGTCGGACCGGGGGTGTCGGGATGGGTGTGGTTGCGCGCCTCGACCCAGGCCTCGGAGCCGAACACGGTGATGCCGATATAGAGCGGCGTCACCAATATGGCGTTGAGATAGCCGGTGGCGCCGGAAGCGAAGCGGGTATGCACCGACACCACATCGCCGTTCGGCCGATCGGAGGCGCGGGTGGCGGTGGCGGCGTAGACCTCGGAGATCGGCCCGAACAGCTCGATGAAGCCGTCGGTGAGGTGGATGCCCATCGCGGTCATGCCGGCGGCCGGGGCATCGACGGTCGAGGCGCGCCAGTCGGTCTTCGGTACCGCGGCGAGCTTGTCATGGCTGAAATTCGCCTCGACATGCATGATCGTGCCCAGGGCGCCGGACTGCACCAGATCCTTGATCCGCAGCATGGCGAGCTCGTAGCGGCGCTCATGGCCGATGCCGAGCTTGACCCCGGCGGTGCGGCAGGCGGCGACCGAGCGCTCGGCATCGGCGCGGGTGAGCGCCAGCGGCTTCTCGCAGAACACGTGCTTGCCGGCGCGGGCCACCTGCGCCACCTGTGCCGTATGCAGCGAGTGCGGCGTGCACAGGATGACGGCATCGATGGAGGGGTCGGCCAGCACCTCGTCCCAGCTGGTCGTCAACGGGATGCCGTGCTCGGCGGCGAAGGCGGCCTGCGCCTCCGAGGTGTCGATGGCGGCGACGATGCGCAGCTGATCGGAATCCGCCATGCGGCGGATCATGTGCTTGCCCCACCAGCCGAGGCCGGCGATTGCGGCGCGGATCATGTGTCCTCCCTTCGCCGTCTTTCCGACGGCTCTTGATCTTGAAATGTCACTCGGCGGCGGCGGACTGCCGGCCCGCATTCACCGCCGGCATCACCTGCTCGGCCATCAGTTCCAGCGAGCGGATGGCCAGCCCGCGATCCGCCCAGTCATGGCCGGCATAGAGCAGGGTGCCGAATGCGCCGATCTCCTCCTCGAAGGCGGCGAGCTCGTCGGCCACCTTGTCCGGCGTTCCCCAGATGACGAGATCGGCCAGCACGCTGTCCACCGTCACCGACGAGTCCGGCGCGCTCTGGTCGCGCTTGAACAGATTGGCGCGGCCATTGCCGACCAGCTTGGTCGCCAGCGAGTTGTAATAGGCATAGTACGGGCTGCCCGGCTCGGTGGCGTAGCGCCTGGCGGTGGCGAGATCGTCGGCGACGAAGATGCTCTTGGCGACCCGCCAATTGGCCGGATCGGCCGCGCGGCCGCCCTTCTCGCAGCCCTCGACATATTTCGGCCAGTGGGTCTTCACCCAGCAGGGCAGCAGGAAATTGGCCGAGATCGGCTCCCAGCCGCGCGTGGCGGCTTCCGTGACGCCCTTGGAGAACGGCGCGACGGCGGTGACGACGATGGGCGGATGCGGCCGCTGATAGGGCTTGTGCATGACCCCCTGGCCCAGTGCCGGCAGATAGGTGCGCTCGGTGGTGATGGTCCAGTGCTGGCCGACGCGGCTGTAGGGCGGCTCGCCGGACCAGATGCCGAGGATGTGGTCGATGGCCTCGACGAACATCTCGGTGCGGTTCTTGTCGAGATTGCCGAACACCTCGGCGTCGGAGAGCAGGCCGCCGGGGCTGATGCCCATAATGTAGCGGCCCTGCGCCATGTGATCGAGCATCGCCACCTCGCCGGCGACGCGGGCGGGGTGCTGGTTCGGCAAATTGATGGTGCCGGAGCCGAGCTTGATGGTCCGGGTGGCCTCCAGCAGCCAGGCGATGAAGATCAGCGAGGAGGTGATGGTCTCGGCGCCATCGGTGACATGCTCGCCGAAATAGCCCTCGCAGAAGCCGAGCTTCTCGGCGATGAGGCAGAATTCCCGGTCCTCCCGCAGCGTCTCGGTGAGCGGGCGGTGCAGCGGGTGGATCGGCATGGTGAAGAAGCCGAGTTTCATGAGGCGCGTTCCCGGTTCGCGGCGATTTCTTTGGCGACGATTTCTTGGGCGGAGGTGTCGTTGGCCGGCGGATCGGCCGGCAGTAGGGCAGGGCCGCAGAGCGCGCCGGTGGCGTAGATCAGCGGCTCGCCGTCGCGATGCGCGGCGCGCAGCACCCGGCCGAGGAAGATGAGATGGTCGCCGGCCTCGATCACCTGCTCGGTGCGGCACTCGAACCGGGCGATGGCGCCCTCGATCAGCGGCGAGCCGTGATCGCCGATGCCGTGCGGCACGCGGTCGAACTTGTCGGGGTGCGGGGTGGCGAAGTGCCGGCACAGATGCTTCTGATGGGTGCCGAGCACGTTGACCGCAAAGCACCCCGAGGCGGTGAAGCTCGCCAGCGAGGGCGCCTGCCGCCGCAGGCTCCACAGCACCAGCGGCGGGTCGAGCGAGACCGACGAGAAGCTGTTGGCGGTCAGTCCCTCGAGCTTTCCGTCGGCGGTGCGGGTGGTGACGATGGTGACCCCGGTGGCGAAACGTCCGAGCGCCCGCCGGAAATGGCCATGATCGTCGCTGGATCGGAAGTCGATGACATGTTCGCTCATGATCATGAGCTTAGGGGGATGCCGCCCGCTGTAGAAATGATATGATCTGCTCATCTCCATCAGGAAACATGATGATGAGCGACACGCTGCGGGATGTCCGGCTGTTCGTGGCGGCTTATGAGGAGCGATCCTTCACCGCCGCCGCCGAACGGGAGAACGCCACGCAATCCGGTGTCTCCCAGCACATCCGCAAGATCGAGGACCGCTTCGGGGTCAAGCTGTTCGCCCGCGGCGGCGGCAGCGTGCAGCCGACCCCGGCGGGGGAGAGCTATTACCGCCACTGCATCGAATTGCTGCGGCTCAACGAGATGGCCAACCGCTCGGTGGAGCGTTTCGGCGTCGGGCTGGACGGCGAGATGGTGGTCGGGCTGATGCCGACCATGACCCGCTCGGTGCTGGCGCCGGCGCTCGCCCGCTTCGTCGCCCTGCACCCCAATGTCGGGGTGCGGATCTGGGAGGCCTATTCCGCCAACCTCACCCAGCAGGTGCGGGCGGGCGAACTCGCCTTCGCCATCGTCCCGGCCTCCACCGGCACGGTGGGAGTGAAGACCACCCGCTTCGCCTACACGCCGGAAGTGCTGGTCTCCGGCGCGGCGGCGGGGCGCGAGCACATGAAGCCGGTGAAGCTGGCCGACCTCGGACCGCTCAAGGTGGTGGTGCCGAGCGGACAGAACGCGCGGCGCGCCAATATCGAGACCTATCTCGCCTCCAACGGCGTGGCGGTGGAGCGACGGCTGGAGCTCGATGCGATGATGGGCACGCTCGACTTCGTCGCCTCCACCGACTGGGTGGCGATCCTGCCCGGGCTGATGATGGCGGAGGAGGCCGCGCGGCCGGCCGGGCCGCAGGCGCCGCGGCGCTTCACCGTCAACCCGATCGCCGATCCGCCGGCGGGGATGGACCTGGTGCTGATCGAGCCGGCGCGGCGGCCGCTGGAGCCGGCGGCCGCCGCCTTTCTCGAGGTGCTGGCGCAGGAGACGGCGCGGATCGGCAATGTCTGGGGCGAACGGGCCGGGCTCTACGAGGAGGCCGGCGTGTCGTAGTGCCCGCCGCTCATGGTGCCGTCGGCGGCCTTGCCGGCGATGCCGTGGGTGGTGTCCTTGACCACGAAGAACAGCACGTCCTCCTCCGGCAGCGCCACCGTGGAGTGGATGACGCCGGGCGGGAAATAGATGAGGGTGCCCGGGCCGGCGATGCGTTCCGGCTCGCCCTCTATGTTCACCCGCAGCCGGCCCTTCACCACATAGTTCCACTGCTCGTTGGGGTGCGAATGCGGGCGGGCGCCGGTGCCGGCCGCCTTGCGCATCAGCCCCACCTGGGTGCGGAGGCCCTCCACCACCGAGCCGATGGCGGTGGAATAGCCGGGGCCGCCCTCGATGGCGGAGAGCTGGTCGAGCTGGAACAGATAGGCGCCGTCGCCGGCCTTGAAGGCGCCCTTGTTGATCGTGGCGGGGGCGGTGGCGGGCTCGGTGGTGGTCGCGGGGGCGGACATGGTGGGTCACTCCGATTTCATTGCCGGGCGGCGAGGGTGGGGATGCCGAGCGTCGCGGCCAGCTCGTCGAGCTGGCGGCGCAGCGGCGCGGGGATCGGCACGCCGTCGCGGGCGCGCGCCTGCCTGAGCGCGGCGCGGCGGTCGCCGGGAATGCGCACCCCTTCCGTGCCGGGCAGCGGGGCATCGTGGCGCAGTTCGTCGAGCTGGCGCTGCAGCACCGAGGCGAAGGCGGCGGGCGGCATGAAGCGGGCGACGTCCAAGGCCAGGATTAAGTGGCCGGTATTGGTCTCGGTGGAGGAATCGGCGTTGAAATCGACCACCTCGCGGCCGAAGGCGGCGCCGTTCAGCGTGCCGGCGAGCAGGCCGAGCATGAGGGCGAGGCCCGAGCCCTTATAGCCGCCGATCGGCAGCAAAAGCCCCTCGCCGCTGCGCTTGGGATCGGTGATCGGCTGCCCGTCGGACTTGCTGACCAGCCAGCCTTCCGGCAGCGGGATGTCGCTCAGCGCGTGCTTCTTGATGGTGCCGTAGGACACCACGGTGGTGGCGATGTCGAGCAGCACCGGCGGGGCGCCGTCGCCTCCGGGGATGGCGATGGCGAGCGGGTTGGTGCCGAGCAGCGACGAGGTGCCGCCCCACGGTGCCATGTGGTTGGAACTCGCCACCGCCGAATAGATGCCGACCATGCCGGCCTGCGCCAGCCTGTCGACATAGAGCGCGGCCGGGCCGGCATGGTTGGAGCGGCGCACGCCGACCCAGCCGATGCCGATCTCTCGGGCGAGGGCGATGGCGGTGTTCGCCGCCGTGCTCATGACCAGGTGGCCCATGCCGTTGTCGCCATCGACCAGCGCGACGCCGGGCGCGGCGCGCTCGACCTCGATGCGCGGGCGCGGATTGACCGCGCCGCCCTTCAGCCGCCGCACATATTGCGGCAGGCGAAAGATGCCGTGGCCGTCGGCGCCGGTGAGGTCGGCCTCAGCCATCAGCCGCCCGACCAGGCGCGCGTCCTCCGGCGGCAGCTCGCAGGCGCGCATGGCATCGGCGATCAGGCCTTCGAGCGCCTGCGCGGGGGCGGTGGAAGGCGCGGCGCCCGGATCCGGTTTCACGGCGGCGTTCATCGGCGCTCCTCCGCTGGCTGTTCCCCTGCGGGCGCTTGTCCCGCGTGCCGGTTGTTGGCGTGATGATCCTGGGCGTGTTCGGAAGCGATGGAATGGGTCTCGCCGGTCGCCGCCATGGTGCGGGTGGCGGCGATGTCGGCATAGGTCCAGAAGATGGCGAGCGGCGCCGTCTGCGAGGTGTTGCGGAAGCGGTGCGGCACGTCCGGCGGGATCCAGGTGGTGTCGTATTGCGTCAGCTCATGGGCGACGCCGTCGATCTCGAACACCGCATCGCCCTCGAGGATGATGACGCTCTCCTCGCAATTATGGCTGTGCAGCGGGATCGCCGCGCCCGGCCCGAAGCGGGTGATGCCGTTGAGCAGCTTTTGCGAGCCGAGCTCGGCGGTGACCAGGCGCACGGTGCGGGCGCCGCCGCCGCGCTCGGTGACGGGCAGCTCGCCCGGGCGGAGAATGGCGGCTTCACTCATGCCGACACCGTTTCGCGCGAGGTCGTATTGAGGCCGAACCAGCCGCCCGCGGTGCCGCCGAGGATCGCGGCCTCGTCGCCGCTGGCGAGGCCGGCGGCACGCACCTGCCGGGCGCCTTCCAGCGTGCCCATGTCGAAGGGGTAGTCGCTGCCGAGCAGCACGTGATCGGCGCCGAACGTATCGGTGAGGTAGCGCAGCGCCGGGCCGAAATGGGTCAGCGTGTCGAAATAGAGCCGGCGGATCGAGGCTTCCGGGCTCTCCTTGATGAAGCGCCGGCATTCCGGCCGCTCCTTCCAGCCATGGATCATCCGCCCGGTCTGGAACGGCAGGAAGCCGCCGCCATGCACCAGGCAGACGCGCAGATCCGGGTAGCGCTCCAGCACGCCGCCGAACACCAGCGAGGCCGCGGCGATGGTGGTCTCCAGCGGGTTGCCGATCAGGTTCTTGAGGTAGAACTCCTTGGTGCGCTCGCCCGCCGCCGTCTTCTGCGGGTGGATCAGGATGAAGGCGCCGAGCTCCTCGGCGGTGGCCCAGATGGGTTCCAGCGCCGGGTCGTCGAGATTCCTGCCCTCGATATGCGAGCCGATCTGCGCGCCCTTCAGCCCGAGCTTGGTGACGGCGCGCCGCAGTTCGTCGGCGGCGCGGGCGGGATCCTGCATCGGCAGGGTGGCGATGCCGAGGAAACGGCCGGAGGGATGGCGGACCAACTCGGCGATTGCCTCGTTCTGGATCTGGCACAGCGCGGCGGTGAGCGCTGCCTCCCGCTCATAGAGGAAGGTCTGCGGGCAGTTGGACAGCACCTGCAGGTCGAAGCCGGCGATGTCGAGATCGGCGAGGCGCCGGTCGAGGTCCCAGCCGCCGCGCGGGAACGGGCGCTGCACGATGTCGCCGACCCTGAGCACGCCGCCCTCGGCGTCGACCTCGGAAAGCGTCGGTCCGATATCGGGCGCCTCCCGGCGCATCCGGGCCATCATCTCCTCGGTGAGGATATGGGCATGAACGTCGATCACGGGAATGGTCATGCAGGTGTCCTAGTCGGAGGAGTGGGACAGCGCCTCGGCGACGCCGGCGCGGCGCGCCGCCCGGCGGGCGAGCAGGAAGCTGAGCAGCGGCAGGGTGAGCGAGAGCAGCACCATCAGCGCCAGCACCGCCGAGAGCGGGCGCTCGACGAAGATCGTCGGGCTGCCTTCCGACAGCATCAGGCTCTGGCGCAGCGAGCTTTCCATCAGTGGCGCCAGCACCACGGCGAGCACCAGTGGCGCGCGGGGGATGTCGGCGCGGATCATCAGATAGCCGACCATGCCGAAGAACAGCGTCAGCCCGACATTGAACAGGCTGAGGCTGATGGCGTAGGCCCCGACCAGCGACACGATGAGGATGCCCGCCACCAGATAGGAATAGGGGATGCGCAGCACGCTGGCGAAGAGCGGGGCCAGCGGCAGGTTCATCACCAGCAGGATGACGTTGCCGATGAACATCGAGGCGATGAGGCCCCAGACCAGATCGGCCTGCTCGGTGAGCAGCATCGGGCCGGGGCGGATGCCGAGCAGCACCAGCGCCGCCAGCAGCACGGCGGTGGAGGCCGAGCCGGGGATGCCGAGCGCCAGCATCGGGATCATCGAGCCGTGCGCCGCCGAATTGTTGGCCGATTCGGCCGCCGCCACGCCGTCCAGCGCGCCATGGCCGAACCTCTCCGGGTGCGGGCTCGCCTTCTTCTCCACCACATAGGCGAGCAGCGCCGCAACGGTCGGTCCGGCGCCCGGCATGAGCCCGATGAGCAGCCCCACCGTGCCGCCCCGCACAATGGCCATGCGGCATTCCGCCCAGTCCTTGCCGGTCAGCCACATATCGCGCAGCCGGGTGCGGATGACCTGGCCGGACTGCGTCTGCTCCATCGAGACGAGGATCTCGGCGATGCCGAACACGCCGATGGCGACCGGCAGGAAATCGATGCCCTCCAACAGCTCCAGCGAGCCGAAGGTAAGGCGGGACGTGCCCTGGATCGGATCGGTGCCGACCAGCGCGATCATCAGCCCGAGGGTGGCGCCGATCATCGCCTTCACCGCCGAGCCGCTGCCGAGGCTGGCGGTGGCGGTGATGCCAAGCAGGGCCAGCAGGAAATATTCCGGCGCCGAGAAATTCAGCGCGAAGGCGCTGAGCGGCGGAGTCAGGAAGACGAGGGCGATCACCGAGGCGATGCCGGCGAGGAAGGAGCCGATGGCGGCGGCAGCGAGCGCCTGTCCGGCGCGCCCCTGCCTGGCGAGCTGGTTGCCGTCCACCGCCGTCATCACGCTGGCGGCCTCGCCGGGCACGTTGACCAGCACCGAGGTGAGCGTGCCGCCATACATGCCGCCATACATGATGCCGGAAAGCATCACGAGGGCGGTGATCGGATCGAGCCCGAAGGTGATCGGCAGCAGCAGCGCCATGCCGGCCGAGGGGCCGATGCCGGGCAGGGCGCCGATCAGCTGGCCGAGGGTGACGCCGATCAGCACGAACAAAAGGTTCGTCGGCGTCAGGGCAATGGAAAAGCCGTGGGCGAGGGAGGCGAGGGAGGCGAGAGGGTCCATGTGCAGTGCTTCCCGCGCTTTCAGATGCCGAATGGACCGGCCGGCAGGGCGATGCCGAGCCAGGCGATGAACACGCCGTAGACGAGGCCGGTGATCACTGCCGTGGCGAACAGGCTCGGCAGCAGCGGGCGCCGCTCGATGCCCAGCAGCAGGAACAGGCAGAACAGGATGCCGGCCATGACGAAGCCGACCAGCGGGATCAGCAGCACCATCAGCCACAGGCCGGCGGTGAGCGCGGCCACGCGCACGAGGCCGTGCCGGTCCGGGAAGCTGTGCGGCTCGCCGCTGTCATCCAGCAGGGTGGCGACGAACAGGGCGACCGCCAGCACCACGCCCGTCATCGCCACCCAGAACGGCGCGAAGGCCGAGCCGGGGGCGAAGTCCGCCCAATAGGACAGGTACCAGGTGCCGGACAGCACCATGACGGAAAGGGCCAGCAGCACGAAGGCGGCAATCAGATTGGTGGTGCGCATGTGGGTCCCCGCGCCTGATCGCGAAGAAGGCGGGCCGTGCCGGGGCTACGGCCCGCCGGAAGGGTTCACTGCACCGCCGGCTGCTTGGCGAGGCCGAGATCGCGCAGCAGAGCGAGATGCTCGTCATGCAGCTTCTGCATGTAGGGCTTCACCTGCGCCGCCGGCACCATTTCGCTGCGCAGGAAGTTGTCCTTGAGGCTCGCCTGCCATTCCGGGTTGGCCACCAGCCTGGCGATGGCGTCGTCCCAGAACTTCACGGTGGCGGCGTCGAGGCCGGGCGGGCCGGCAAGGCCCCAGGCCTGGCCCCACACCACGTCGTAGCCCTGCTCCTTCGCGGTGGGGATGTCCTTCAGTTCCGGCGCGGTGCGCCGCTCGCTGGCGAGGATGGCGATGATGCGCGCCTTGCCAGCCTTCACCAGTGGCAGCGCCTCGCCCGGCGTCAGCGTCATGAAGTCGACATTGCCGCCGAGGAAGGCGGCCTGCGCGGCGCCGCCGCCGTCGAACGGCACGTAGTTGAGCTTCACCTTGCCCGCCTTCTCGACGAGGCCGGCGACCATGTGATCGGTGGAGCCGGACTGCGCGCCGGCGACCTTCACCGAACGCTCGCGCTTGGCGGCCTGCTCGACGAGCTGCTTCATGTCCTTGACCGGCGAATTCTCCTGCACGACCAGCACGAGGTCGCCCTGGATGAACATGCTGATCGGGGTCAGCTTATCATAGAGCGTCGGCAGCCCCTGGGTGATCGGCGTCGTCAGGATCGGCTGGGCGATGCACAGCACGACGTTGCGATCGCCCTGCTTTCCCATGACGAAATTGGCGGCCACCATCCACGAGCCGCCGGTGCGGTTCTGCACCACCAGCGGATTGGTGATGATCTTCTGCTCGTTGAGGATCTTGGCGGCCCGGCGCATCAGCACATCCGGCGTGCCGCCGGGGCTGGTGCCGGTGGTGATCTCGATGGGGCCGGCAGGGGCGGTCTGCGCCCTGAGCGAGGCCGGCGCCGCAACCAGCGCGGCACCAAGGGCGGCGGCGAGCGCGGCGCGCTTCAGACGCAAATGTAAGGGCCGAGCGGCACGAGAGGGGATCATGTGGCGTTCCTTCCCAGGCGTTGCAGTGGCACAGCGTCTTGTGACGTCTTGTGACCTGAGGAAAAGATGCCGTTGCGGGTATGTCAAGTTAAAATGAAATATTTATTCTCATTCAATCCATATCGAAACGACATGCCTATAGTACATATCGGCATGGGTAATGTATTTATCGGAAATGTCTGGCAGCTATTGCCGCTGTACCGCGCTACGCAAGCGGTGGCCTGGACCGACACGTGGCATCGTTTCCGAAAATTATCGGAGATAAATCGACCAATCCGATTCGAAGTCGACGTATCTATTTCTCACGTCTCAGTTATTGATTCGATTTATCGACAAAGTTATGGATTTCGTGCTAGCCTGCTTTCAAATAAAAAGAGCGGGAGGAGCATGTAATGTCAGTTTTGCTGACTTATGTACGAAATTATGTATGGGAATGCTTCGTGAAAATGGGTGAAGCATATTGCATACATAATTCCGACGCCGGTTATGGTGTCGATGCCGGGCCGGATTCAGCGCGCGCTTCACGCCGCCGCCCGCGCGACGAGAACTTCAAGACTGCTACGTAATGCTTCCGGATCGATGTTGCGGGTGATGAAGACGAGCCGGGTGGTGTGATCGTCGCTCGGCCAGGCCGTCAGCTGTACCGGCGGGTGCATCACCTGTTGCACCGCATGCACCACCATCGGCGCGGTTTCGCCGCGCAGGGCGACGATGCCTTTCATGCGCAGCAGGTCGTCTCCCCGCAGCGACAGGATCGACCGCAGCCAGCCGCGCAACGCCTCCCGCGTCACCGGCCGGTCGAGGGTGACGGCGAAGGCGCGGATGTCGTCATCATGCGGCGAGCCGGCAGCGTCGGGGCCCGCGAACGCCTCGCTGTTGAGCCAGGCGAGAGCCTGCTCGCTTTGGCGCCACGGCTGCGCCGGCACCTCGGCAAACAGAGCCGCCGGCGCGATCTGCCCCCGAACCACCGGGATGAGCGCGGCGCCGGGATTGATCGTCCGCAGCCGCGCGGTGAGCTCGGCGATCGCGGCGGACGCCGCCAGATCGGATTTGGTCAAGACGAGGATGTCGGCGAGGGCGGCCTGATGGCGCGCCTCCGCGAAACTGTCGAGCTGGCCGGCACCGTTGACCGCATCGACGGTGGCGACCACCGCGTGCAGATCGAAACGCGCGGCCAGCATCCGTTCGGTCAGGAAGGCGCGGACCAGCGCGGCAGGGTCGGCGAGGCCGGTGGTCTCGATGGCGACGCGCGAGAAGGCCGGCAGTTCCCCCCGGGCCACCTTGGCGCAGAGATCATCCAGCGTATCGACCAGATCGCCGCGCACGGTGCAGCAGATGCAGCCGCTCTGCAGCACCACGGTGTTCTCGATGGCGCTCTCGACCAGCAGATGATCGATGGCGACATCGCCGAACTCGTTGATGATCACCGCGCTGTCGGCCATCTCCGGATCGCGCAGCAGGTGGTTGAGCAACGTGGTCTTGCCGCTGCCGAGGAAGCCGGTGATCAGGATGACGGGGATGGTCATGCCCTTACCCTTCCCATGGGCTCAGAGGTCGAGCTCCAATATGTAGATCCCGCCGGCATGGCGATCGCCGCAATAGACGATGCCGTTCTCGTCGACATAGACCTCGTTGATCTGGATCGCCGGCACGCGGGCGCCGGGCGGGGCGGAGGGCACGAAAGCGCCGACCTCGCGCGGCACCAGCGGATCGCTGATGTCGTGGACGCGGAGCCCGCCATTGAACAGCGTCGAGAACAGCAGCGTCTCGGAGTGGAGGGCTGTGTCGCGCGGCGGGTTCTCATGCAGGTTGTGGCAGCCGAAGCGCCCGCCCTTGCGGCCATATTCCTCGAAGGAGGGCATGGGCAGGGTCGATAGCGGCACCGGGTTGTCCTCGCGGCGGATGTCGATGAGCCAGGTGAGCTTAGGCCAATCGAAGCCGTTGTCGTGGACGCATTCATGGCTCGCCACCGCGAGGTCGCGGCCGAACAGCGGCAGCAGCGTGTGCGCGAAGCCGGGGAAGGGCGGGTTCGGGTTGAAGCGCGAGAGGACGGTGGGCCGCGACTTGTCGGAGATGTCCATGACGTAGAAGCCGCCATCGATATAGCCGACATAGGCGCGGTCGGGGCGGTCGGGATAGACATTGGTGTTGTGGCAGCGAAAGCCGCTGTCGATCTTCAGCCGCTCCGGCGGGGCGGCCTCGTCGCCCTCGGCGGTGCCGGGCATCCACCAGCGGCCGGCCTCGACCGGCCTGGACGGGTTGCGCACGTCGATGATGCGGTAGGCCTGGTCGTCGAGCGGGTTGCGCGGGGTGAAGTCGGCGGCGCCGGCGGCGCAATGGATGAATTCGCCATCGACGAACCACACCTGGTGCACGCCGCGCGAATGTGGGCCCGAGCAGTCGAAATGGCTGATCAGCCGGGGGGATTCCGGCACCGAGATGTCGAACAGGTCGATTCCGGCCGGCTGGAGGCCGGGCTGCACCGTCTGGTAGGCCACCGCCATCAGGTCGCCGGTCGTCTCCAGCGAATTGGAGCGCACCTTGTTGTGCGGCAGCTCGGTCTGCACGATCACCTTCGGCCGGCTGGGATCGGTGACGTCGACGCCGGTGAAGTTCTTCGGCGGCCCCTCATGCGCCACCCAGAGAATGCGCCTGCCATCCGGCGCACGCTGCAGCGACATGCCTTCGCCGACCCCGCCGAAACCGGCCAGCCCGTCATGGGCGATCAGCCGCATGCCGGAGATGAGGTCGATCTTCACATCGGCGATTTTGGTGTGGTCGAGCATGCGGCGTCCTCCCGGCGGATCGTCGCGAGCCCAGCCCGTCGAACGGTCCTTGTGATTGTTAATCGCAAGGATGTTCGAACAAAATATGGATGTCAATAAAGCGAGGCGTTGATGGTTCGCCCGCGGACGACGCTCGGGGGGCCAAGGGTCGCTTAGGGGGCGTCGTCGCCATTGCCCGCCGACAGGCTGCGCGACACTTCCTCATAGTTGCGGATGACCACCTCGACGCTGCCCTGGAAGTGCTCGGCGAGGATGGCGGTGGCGCGCTCGGCGTCGCGGGCGATCGCCGCCTCGGCCACGGTGCGGTGCTGCTCGCGCACCCGCTTGAGCAAGGCTTCGGACGAGGAGGTGACGACGATCACCGCCCGGCGGTAGCGTTGGAAGTGATCCGACAGCGCGCCGCAGAAGTGCAGCAGCCACGGCGAATCGCAGGCGGCGATGAGACTGTAGTGGAAGCGGTCGTGCCGCTGCTCCCACTCGTCCACCGTCTTGCGGTCCTCGACCGAGTGGGGAAGCGGCGTGCGCTCGAGTCGGTGCAGCGCGGCGAGGATCTCGGCTTCCCAATCCTCGTCGCCGCGGGTGATGGCACGGCGCAGCGCGTTGCAGCTCAGCTCGGTGCGCAGGGCGCACAGATCGTGCAGATCGGAGAGCGACAGCGGCGCCACCGTATAGCCGCGATGGCCCTCGAAGCGCACCAGCTGGTCGGAGACCAGCCGCGACAGCGCCTCGCGCAGCGGCGCGATGCCGACGCCATAGGCGGCGCTGAGCTGGCGGAAGCGCAGACGCTCGCCGGGCTTGAGATGCCCGGCGATGAGGTCGCGCCGCAGGCGGGCATAGATCTCGATGCCCAGCGTGGTGGCATCGTCGTCGGGGGGCGCGACTGGCTGAAGTGACACGGGACACGCTCTCCGCAGGGGCGATGGGAATGAGCCCCGATCATAGGCGGTGGCCATCTTCGATCAAAGCGAAGATGTTCGAGCGTTGGTGGGCAGATCGTCTATACGGCTTCGCCGTCGCGCTCCGCGAGGCGCTTGAGCACCGGGCCGACGCCGGCGAGGAAGGTATCGACGGCGTTGCCGATCATGGTCGGACGGTCCACCGGCATCGGGAACCGGTACACGATCTCGCGCACGCCATAGTAGAAGATGCCGCCCTGCAGGGTCCAGAACAGCTCGACCTCCTCGGGCGTGGGAGGATCCTCGCCGCCGAGGCCGAAGCTCGCGCGGGTGGCGAGGGTAATCGGCCGCAGAATCTCGCTCTCCACCGTCGCCGCGTAGCGCCGGTTGATGTCGACGCCGCGCAGGCCGGCGAAGAGGTAGATGCGGATCCATTCGGGGGTGAAGATCGTGCTGGCATAGTCCTCGTAGAAGGCGATGATGCGCTCGCGGATCGGCCGGCTCTCGTCGACGAGGCCTTCGCGCCATTCCTTCTTCCAGCGATTGACGTAGATCTCCTGGTAGACGGCGGCGATCAAGTCGTCCTTGCTGGGGAAATAGCGGTAAAGCAGCGGCTGGGTGACGCCGAGGCGCTGGGCAAGTTCGCGCGTGCCGGCCTCGAAGCCGACCTCGGCGAACAGCTCGATGGCCTTGCGGACGAACTCCCTGTGCCGTTCCTCCGGCTTGTTGCGCGTGCGCCGCGGCGGCGCGGGCTTCTCGGCCGCCGCGAGCGATGTGGATGAACGTCCGGCCATCTGTGTCGTCGTGTTCCCTTTGTACGGCGCCGCGTTGTTCACACCACCGGATTGTCGGCCTCCATGCCGAGCACCAGACGCCCGAAGGCGGCGTTGGCGACATCGGTGCTGAAGGCGATATGCGCGCTTATAGCATGGGCGTCGCGGAAGCGTCGCTGCTGGCTGCCGGCGAGGTAAAGCGCCTGCGCGCCGCTGCCGGTATTGATCTCATCGACCGCCGCGGTCGCCAGATCGGTGGCGAAGGCGAGATCACGGCGGTAGGCGAACTTGGTGACGAGATCGGGCACGTGGCCGCGCGCGGCATCGGCCATCGCCTCCTCGCAGATGGCCAGCATCATGCGGCGGGAATGCGCGAGCCGGGCGGCGGCGCTGCCGATATGGATCTGGATGCTCTGCAACTCCGCCAGCCGGGCGCCGGTGTAGCTGGCCGAGCGCTTGCGGGTGGAGGCGACGTAATCGGTGAGGGCGCCCTCGCCATTGCCGAGCCCGACACCGGACAGGATGGCCGGGAACAGCGCGAACACCGGCAGGCGGTAGAGCGGGGCGGGATGGCGCTCGCTGCCCGGCGTCGCGCCGCCCTTGAGGTCGGCGACGGAGACCGTCATCTCCTGCGGCACGAACACCTCCTCGCACACCACGTCGTTGGAGCCGGTGCCCTTGAGCCCGGTGACGTGCCAGGTGTCGAGGATGGTGTAATCGGAGCGGGGAATGAGGAACACGCGGTGGTCGGGCGCCTCGCCCTCGGCGCGGACCACGCCGGCCAGCATGTTCCAGGCGCAGACATCGACGCCGGAGGAGAACGGCCAGCGGCCGGAGACGACATAGCCGCCGGGCGCCTTCGCCACCTTCGCGGCGGGAAAGACGAAGGAGGAGGCGATCAGCGCGTCGCGATCCTCGTTCCAGACGCGGTCCTGCGCGGCGGGCGGGAACATCGCCAGCATCCAGTGATGGCTGGCGAGGTTGGTGAGGTTCCACGCCGTGGAGGCGCAGCCGGCGGCCAGCGCGGCGCCGATGGTGATCAGGCTCTCATAGCCGAGCTCGGCGCCGCCGATGGCCTGCGGCTGGAGCATGCGGTAGAGGCCGCTCGCATGCAGGTCGCGCTCGTTCTCCGGCGGCAGGCGGCGCAGGTCTTCCGCCCGCGCCGCGCGTCCGGCGAACACAGAGGCGAGGTCGGTGGCGCGCTGCAGCAGCTCGTCATGGCGCTGGTCCGCCGGGGAGCGGGCGGTGCGCGGGTCGGCAATGGTGTCCATCATCGCGGCCTCCCTCAGGCGCGACGGCGTTCAAGGAACAGCGTCGCCTCGAGATTTTCGCCCACCTGCTCGAAGCGATCGGCGAGGCGCTTTAGCTCGGGGATGCGGGCGGTATCCAGGCTCGAGACATCCGGCCAGTCCACCTCGACGAGGTTGCCGCCGGGATCGCGCAGATAGAGCTGGACGGTGCCGTCCGGCATCTCGTTGACGCCGTTGCCGAAGGTGGCGTGGTCGATGAGGCCGGCGTCGCGGGCGCGCTCATAGACGCCCATGAAGTCGTCGACGTTGATGGCGAAGTGCTGATAGCGCGGCGTCGCATCCGGCAGGCCGAAAATGTGCAGCTGCTGGTCGCCGCAACGCAGATACTGGGTGCGGAATCCGAAATTGTAGGTGGGGATCACCTCCATGCCGAACATCTCGACATAGAAGCGGACCGAGGCATCGACGTCCCTGGCGCCGATGGACAGATGGTTCAGGCCGGTGGCTCGCATGGCGTTCCTCCTATTTAATTATCGTTCGATAAATAACATGGAGGCGAATGAGGGAGCAAGCCTCGTCTTGACACTGCCGGAGGATTTAGTTTTCACTCGATAAATAACAGCCGATTTCAATCGGAAGCAAGGGTGCATCGGATTGGGTGCATCAGGTTGGGCGCCGCGGCTCGGCGCCGGGAGGAAAGCATGGCCCGCCATCTCAAGACCGCGCGCTCCATCGAGGAGCGCGCCGACGCCGACGCGCAGGTGCGCGCCACCGTCGAGACCATCCTCAAGGAGATCGAAACCGGCGGCGACGCCGCCGTCCGCGGCTATTCCGAGCGCTTCGACACATGGTCGCCGGCGAGCTTCCGCCTGTCCGAACAGGAGATCGAGGCGGCGCTGGCCAAGGTGTCGAAATCCGATCTCGACGACATCCGCTTCGCGCAGGCGCAGGTGCGCAACTTCGCCGAGAAGCAGCGCGCCTGCATGCTCGACCTCGAGGTGGAGACGCTGCCCGGCGTCGTCCTCGGACACAGGAACGTGCCGGTGGAGCGGGTCGGCTGCTATGTGCCGGGCGGCAAATATCCGATGGTCGCCTCCGCCCATATGAGCGTGGTGACCGCCAAGGTCGCCGGGGTGAAAAGCGTGGTGGCGGCGGCGCCGCCCTTCCGCAACGGACCGCACCCGGCCATTGTCGCCGCGATGCATCTGGCCGGCGCCGACGAGATCCTGGTGCTGGGCGGCGTGCAGGCGGTAGCGGCGATGGCCTTGGGCACCGAGACCATCGCGCCGGTCGACATGCTGGTCGGGCCGGGCAATGCCTTCGTCGCCGAGGCCAAGCGGCAGCTGTTCGGCCGCGTCGGCATCGACCTGTTCGCCGGGCCGACCGAGACGCTGGTGATCGCCGACGACACGGTGGATGCCGAGATCTGCGCCACCGATCTGCTTGGCCAGGCCGAGCACGGGCCGACCTCGCCGGCCATCCTGCTCACCAACTCGGAAAAGCTGGCGCGCGACACCATGGCGGAGATCGAGCGGCTGCTCGCCATCCTGCCGACGGCCGAGATCGCCGCCGCTGCGTGGCGCGACTTCGGCGAGGTGATCGTCTGCGACGGCGTGGAGGAAATGGTTGCCGAGGCCGACCGCATCGCCTCCGAGCATGTGCAGGTGATGACCGCCGATCCGGATTATTTCCTCGCCAACATGCGCAATTACGGCGCGCTGTTTCTCGGGCCGCGCACCAATGTCGCCTATGGCGACAAGGTGATCGGCACCAACCACACGCTGCCGACCCGGCGCGCGGCGCGCTACACCGGCGGGCTGTGGATCGGCAAGTTCCTCAAGACCTGCACCTATCAGAAGGTGCTGAGCGACGCGGCTAGCGCCGAGGTGGGCGCATATTGCTCGCGGCTGTGCGTGCTGGAAGGTTTCCTCGGCCATGCCGAGCAGGCGAATGTGCGCGTGCGCCGCTATGGCGGCGGCAATGTCGACTACGCCACGGCGGCGCGCCGGGCGGGCTGACGCGCCCCGGAACCTTGGGCGGTTCCTCCCCTGAACCTGCCCTGCGGCCGGAGCATGCTCCGGCCTTTTTTATGCGCTCATGCCGGCCGGTTGAGATATCTCGGCTGGAGGATCACCTCGCTTGTGATCGCCGATAGCGGCGGGGAAACCGTATAGGTGGGGGATTTTCGCGAGAGTTTGAGGAAAAATTCTCCGATTTCCTCAGCGTCACCGGCGCGACATATTGACGTTATCGGTCGATCAATATAACTTCGGTGATATCTCAGAGGTGAGGCGGTTCGGATGAATCTGGTTCGCAACAGGGTCTATGAGATGGTCCGGCGGGACATTCTGTCCTGTGCCATCGTGCCCGGCGCGGAACTGCGGGAAGCCGATCTCGCCGAGCGCTTCGGCGTCAGCAAGTCGCCCGTGCGCGACGCCATGCAGAAGCTGGAACTGGAAGGCCTGATCGTGATCGAGCCGCGGCGCGGGCACCGCGTGCGGCAGGTCTCGGTGAGCGATGCCGCCGACATGCTGGAGTTGCGGCTGATCCTCGAGACCGCCGGCGTGCGCAAGGCGGCGGTGGTCGCCAGCGACGAGGAACTCGCGGGGCTCGACATGTTTCGCGATGCCGACACCGCCTCGATCCCGCTCTTTACCGAGTATAATCGCCGCTTCCACCACCACCTCGCGAGCCTGTCGCGCAACCGGCGGCTGGCGGAGGAGATGGGCCGGGTGATGGATCTCTATGAACGGCTCTGCATGGTCAGCCTTTCGGCCGTGGTCGCCCATGACCAGAACGAGGGGCCGCTGCGCGAGCACAACGACATTATCGACGCCCTGCAGGCCCGCAACGGCAACGCCGCCGCGCGCATGCTGAAGCGTCACATCGGCCGCTCGCAGGGCCAGATCCTGCGGGCTCTCGAAAGCCGTCCCGTCGTCGCCTGACGGACGGCGTGCCTGTGCGGCCGGCGGTTTCCGGCTGCGCGCAAGGCCCCGCCGAGGGGAGTAACGGCCCCGCCAACGGGGATGCCCCGGACCCGTCCGCATCATGCAGAAGACGGGCCGAGGGCCAGGGAAACGCCACATGCCGTCCCGACGCCTGACCGGCGAACGCCGCCGGCTGCGTGCGCGACGCGGAGGAGCGAGATGAACGCCATCGCCAGCCATCTGGTCGCCGCCTCGACCAGCCATATCGACCCCGACATCGTCATTTCCGCCCGCGACCTCGTCAAGGCCTTCAACAGCGAGGTGGTAGCGCTGGACCGCGCCAGCTTCGACATCAAGCGCGGCAGCTTCGTCTCGCTGGTGGGGCCGAGCGGCTGCGGCAAGTCCACCTTGCTGCGTCTCGTCGCCGGGCTGATCGGCAAGTCCGCCGGCGAGCTCAGCGTGCTCGGCCACGGCGTCAACGGCCCCTCGCACGAGGTCGGCATGATGTTCCAGCGCCCGACGCTGCTGGAATGGCGCACGGCGGTGGAGAACGTGCTGCTGCCCACCGAGGTGCAGGGTGCCACAACCGATGCCGACCGCAGGCGCGCCATCGATCTCCTGCAACTGGTCGGGCTGAAGGATTTCGAGTTCAGCTTTCCGCGCCAGCTCTCCGGCGGCATGCAGCAGCGCGTGGCGCTCGCCCGGCTGCTGCAGACCGGCGCCAACATCCTGCTGCTCGACGAGCCGTTCGGCGCGCTGGACGAGTTCACCCGCGAGCGGCTGAACCTCGAATTGCTGCGCATCGTCGACGATGTCGACGCCACCGTGCTGTTCGTCACCCACAACATTTCCGAGGCGATCTTCCTCGCCGACCAGGTGATGGTGATGACGCCGCGCCCCGGCCGGCTCGCAAGGATAGTGGACGTCCCCTTCGAGCGCCCGCGCGAGATCGGCCTGATGCAGACGCCGGAATTCAACCGTCTGGTCGGCGAGGTCCGCACCATTCTGGGAGGGCATTGAGATGAGCCTCGCCACCGACGGCAATCTCTCCATGACCGATGTCGCGCAGGAGCGCGGCACGCTCGCCGGGCGGGTCGCCCGCCATCTCGCGCTGTTCCTCGGCGTGATGCTGGTGTGGGAGCTCGCCAGCACCTACGAGTTCGTCGATCCGCTGATCCTGCCGCGTCCGAGCGCTATTGCCGTCTCGCTGGTCAACATGCTGCTCTACCAGGGCACGGTGTGGTTCCATCTCGGCATCACGCTGTGGGAGGCGGTCGCCGGCTTCGTCATCGGCTCGGTGATCGGCATCGGGCTGGCGGTGGCGGCCGGGCTCAACGACAGCTTCCGCCGCTACATCTCGCCCTACATCATCGCGCTGCAGGTGACGCCGCGCATCGCGCTGGCGCCGATCGTCATCGCCTGGCTCGGCTTCGGCATGATGCCGAAGATCGCCATCGGCGCGCTGATCTGCTTCTTCCCGCCCTTCATCAACACGCTGACGGGTTTGCTCAATGTGGATGAAGATGCCAGCGAGATGTTCCGCTCGCTCGGCGCCAAGAAGCGGCAGATCTTCTTCAGCCTGATGCTGCCCAACGCCATGCCGATCATCATGGCCGGGCTGAAGACGGCGATCTCGCTGGCGCTGATCGGCGCCATCGTCGGCGAATTCATCTCGGCAAGCGAGGGCATGGGCGTGCTTATGCAGCGCTACACCTTCGCGCTGAACATGGCCTCTTCTTTCGCCGTGCTCGTGATCCTCACCGCGATGGGCTACGTGCTCTTCGTGCTGATGGAATGGGCCGACAACTGGCTGGTCTACTGGCGCCACGACGCCCGCATGACCGCCATCAGCCGCAAGAAGGCCAAGGCCTGGGCCGCGCTGCGCCGGCAGGCCTGAACGCCGCGCCCCCGAACCGGCCGGGCGACGGCGCCGCCGCCCGATCATCCGTTGAACCCGCACAAGGATAACGGCGCCGAAGGCGTCGAATGGGAGGATGCGTCATGTTGACGGACAACACGCTGATATCGCGCCGGAGCTATCTCGGCCTCATGGCCGGGACCACTGCCGGTCTCGCGCTCGGGTCCTTCGTGGCCCGGCCGGCCGCGGCGCAGGGAGTGCGCACGATCAATGTGATCATGCCGCTGCCGCGCTCGGCCAATTTCTATCCGCTGATCGCCGGCGAGGCGCTGGGCTATTTCGAGAAGGAGGGCATCAAGGTCAACCTGCTGCCTTCCTCCACCACCGTGCCCTATGTCGCCTTCGTGCAGAACGGCCAGGCCGAGCTCGCCATGCTCGACGCGCCGCAGACCTTCCAGTCGGTACAGGCCGGCATCCCGATCAAGGTGGTGTACGAGGCGATGCAGCGGGCGCCGGAAGGCATCGCGGTGAGCGCCGAGAGCCCGGTCCAGTCCGTTGAGCAGCTGAAGGGCACCACGGTCGGCCTGGTCTCCGATCGCGACCGCACCACGCTCGCCATCGCGCTCGACACCAAGGGCGTATCCATCGACGAGGTGAAGACGGTGGTGGTGGGCGAGGCCGGGCCGACGCTCGCCAATGCCTTCCGCAAGCAGACCG
The DNA here is from genome assembly GCF_031456575.1 of Ancylobacter sp. 3268. Lineage (NCBI taxonomy): Bacteria > Pseudomonadati > Pseudomonadota > Alphaproteobacteria > Hyphomicrobiales > Xanthobacteraceae > Ancylobacter > Ancylobacter sp. 3268. Next base: position 103,819 of record NZ_JAVDUX010000007.1, on the reverse strand, counting down.
TCTCGGCCATTGCCGGCGCGGTGCCGGACTGGCTGTCGCTGCAGGCCAACGGCATGAAGATAAGGCTGATCACCCCGGCGGAGGTCGCCGACACGCCGGCCAACTCCTTCGTGGTGAATGGCGGCAAGCTGGACGAACTGCGCCAGCCGCTGATCGGCTTCTTCCGCGCCTGGTCCAAGGGCATGGAGGTCGGCAAGGTCGATGTCGAGGCGCTGGCGGTGATGTGCCGCAAGGCGGTGCCGGAGGAATGGGAGAACGCCGCTTTCGGCCGCGAATTCCTCGATGCCTCGATCCCGATGAACTACTCGGTGACGCCGAAATTCGGCGATCTCCAGCCGGAGGTGTGGAAGCGGGTGCAGGGGCCGATGGTCAAGCTCGGCGAACTGCAGAAGGAGATCGACCCGGCAACTTTCCTCGACCGCAGCCTGATCGACCCCGCCAACGACTTCTCGCGCGAGCAGGTCGCCGCCGATGTCGCCGCCTGGAAGGCCAAGAGCATGTGAGGCGGCCACGGCATGTGAGGCCACAGGATGTGAGGCCACAGCATGTGAGCCCCGGCTGGCGCCGGCCTCTGCCGGCGCCGCACCCGGCCATAAGCCGGGATCATTTTCCCGAAAGGACGTTTCATGGACCACAGCATCATCGACGCCCGGACGCTGGGCGGCAATGTGAACCGCTACGGCCCCACCTCGGCGCGCCGGCCATCGCCGACCCCCGCCCGGCTCGACACGGTGACGGTGGATATCCACGCCCATGTCGCGGTGCCGGCCGCGCAGGCCTATGTGCAGCCGCATCTCGATGTCGGCCAGATCGCGATGGTGAAATATTCCAACGACGAGACGCGGGCGGTGAACCAGCGCCAGGACCAGGACCGCGCCTCCACCATGGTCGACATCGACGACCGGATCAAGGTGCTGGACAAGCTGGGCATTTCCATCCAGGTCGTCGCCCCGCCGCCGTTCCAGTGCTATTACACGGTGGATGCCGAGCACGGCGTCGTCGCCAACCGCATGGTGAATGACGGCATCGCCGCCTTCGTCGCCAAGCGGCCGGATCGCTTCGCCGGGCTGGGGACGCTCGCCATGCAGGATCCGGCCAGCGCGCCGGCCGAGCTGGAGCGCTGCGTGCGCGAACTCGGGCTGAAGGGCGTGCAGCTGCTCACCAATGTGAACGGGAAAGAGCTTTCCTCGCCGGAATTCGAGCCGGTCTTCGCCAAGGCCGAGGAACTCGGCGCGCTGATCATGATCCACCCGAACGGCTTCACCGGCGGCGAGCGGTTCACGCGGTTCTACTTCAGCAACATCATCGGCAATCCGCTCGAGACCACGGTGGCGCTGCACTATCTGATCTTCGACGGCGTGCTGGAGCGGCACCCGAAGCTGAAGCTGCTGGCGGTGCATGGCGGCGGCTACCTGCCGGGCTATTCCGGGCGCATCGACCACGCCTGGGGCGCGCGCAAGGATTCGAATGGCGGGCTGCCCAAGCCGCCGACCGACTATCTGCGGCGGGTCTATTTCGACAGCGTGGTGTTCACCCCGCACCAGCTCGAATACCTCGTGAGGACCTACGGCGCCGACCACGTCGTCATGGGCACCGACTATCCCTATGACATGGCCGATTACGACCCGGTGCAGCACATACTCAGCGTCGAGAGCTTCGACGACGAGACGCGCGCCAAGGTCGCCGGCGGCACCGCCAGGGCGCTGCTGGGGCTGTGAGCATGGATCTGTTGAGTGAGCGCGCGCCGTATCTGGCCTTTCCGGACCGGCCGCGCCTGCATCTGCCCGGCGACGCGCGCGTCGCCGTGTGGATCATCGTCAATGTCGAGGAATGGTCGATCGCCCGCGCCATGCCGCGCACGGTGCTGCCGCCGCCCATGGGCCAGCCACTGATGCCGGACCTGCCGAACTGGGCCTGGCATGAATACGGCATGCGAGTCGGCTTCTGGCGGCTGCTGAAGGCGATCGAGTCGCGTGGCCTGCGCGCCACCTTCGCGGTCAACGGCCATGTCTGCCGCTCCTATGAGCGGGTGGCGCGGGCGGCGCGGGACGCCGGGTGGGAGTTCATGGGGCACGGGTTCGTGCAGCAGCCCATGCACCATGTGGAGGACCAGCGGCAGGCGATCTTCGACACGGTCGAGACCATCCGCGACTTCACCGGCCGGCCACCTCCCGGCTGGGAGAGCCCCGGCCTCACCGAGAACGACCAGACGCTCGATCTCCTGAAGGAGGCGGGCATCGGCTATGTCGCCAACTGGGTGATCGACGACCTGCCGCTGGAGCTGTCCACCGCGCACGGGCCGATGCTGTCGGTGCCCTATTCGGTGGAGACCAACGACATCGTCGTCCATGCCGTGCAGCACCAGCCCTCCGATGCCTTCCAGCGCCGCTGCATCGACCAGTTCGACCGGCTTTGGGAGGAGGGGGCCGACAACGCCAAGGTGATGGCGATCAGCACGCATCCCTATCTGACGGGCGTGCCGCACCGCATCGGCTATTTCGAGGAATTGCTCGACTACGTGCTGTCGCGCCGGCAGGTGGCGATGATGACCGGCGAGGAGATCGCCGACTGGTATCGCGCCAGTAACGGGGCGGGGCCGGGCTAGAACGCCGGCAGTCGGGGGGCGCCGGGGGCGACGGGCAAGGTCTCGTCCCGCCAGAACGCGCCTCCCGTCTCGCCCAGCAGCGCCGCGAAGGTCTCCGGCCTGCCGATATCGCCGGCCGTCAGGCAGGTGAAATGGATGCCGGCCGCCGCCAGGCACGCGCGTCGGCGACGCTCCGCTGCCGGCATCAGGGCGGAGGGAGCGAAAAGGACGGCCTCCGCATAGCCACCCAGCCAGAAGAACATGTCCACCGGGATCGGCTCGGTTCCGCCGCCTTCCGCCGGCAGCGGCAGCAGCGCGCGCGGCAGCGGCAGAGGCGCGGAATAGAGCATATCCTCCGGCGCGAACAACCCGGCCAGGGGACCGAGCCGCCGGGCGATCTCCTCGCGATGATCGGCGACGACCCGGCGCAGATGGGCGAAATAGTCGTCGATGAACCGTACGGCCGTGCCGTTCCAGCCGCCCGACAGATGCTTGAGATGATCCGCCAGGCATAGGTCGGTCGCGACCTTTTCCTGGCCGATGACCGGCAGCGGCAGCTCGAAATCCTCGCTGTTGAGACGCAGCACCTCCCCCGGATGCAGCCGCACCCGGGGGAGGTTGACGAGGCCGGCCGCCTCCGCCGGCGGCTTGCCGGCGCCATAGGCAACGACCATCGGCACCGGCCCGGACGGAGCCTCTGCCGCCGGCGTCACCGGCGGCTCTCGGGATGCCAGATCAGGATGCGGCGGCGGATGAACTCCACGCTCTTCACCACCACGAAGCCGAGGAGGATGATCTGCACGATGCCGGCGAACACGCCGACGGAGTCGGCGAACCGCCCGGCCATGATCATCGCGCCGCCGACGCCGCGCCCGCCCATCAGCATCTCGGTGACGACGGTGGTGATCATGCCCACCGGCAGCGCCACCTGCAGCCCGGTGAGGATCTGCGGCATCGCCATCGGCAGATAGACCTCCCAGAGCAGGTCCCGTTCCCTGGCGCCGAAGGAGCGGGCCGACCAGATCGGCCATTTGTCGAGGCTGGAGCAGCCGGCATAGGTCGCCGCCACGATGGGGAAGAAGCAGGAAAACGCCACCATGATGATCTTCGAGGTGTCGTAGATATCGAACCACAGGATGAAGATCGGCAGGAAGGCGATCTTCGGCATGGGAAAGCCGATCGACACCAGCGGATCGAAGAACCAGCGCACCACCGCCGAACGCGCCATCAATATGCCGACCGGGATGCCGATGACGGCGCCGATCGCGAAACCGGTGAGCGCCCGGTAGAGGGTGAGGCCGAGATCGACCGGCACGGTGCCGGCGAGGACATCTTCCCAGATCCTGCCCAGCACCACGCTGAGCGGCGGCAGCAGGAAGGGATTGAGGGCACCGAAGCGGGCACCGAACTCCCAGATGCCGGCGAGGACGACGACCACCGCCACCTGCACGCCGACATCGACCACCTGCGGCGAGATCGAGCGGGCGGGGCGCGGCGCCGGGACCTTCTGCACCGGCGACTTGCGGGCATCGGCGAGAGGGCGGGCCTCGGCCATGTTCATCATGCCTCCCTCCAGCGGAGCACGCGCCGGGACAGCATCGCGTAGAGGCGATCGGCGGCGAAGCCGATGCCGGCGACGAAGAAGATGGCGGCGAACATGGCGGGATACTGGCCGCCGTCACCGAGCGAGGAGATCATGAAGCCGACGCCATCGGTCGCGATGACGAATTCCGAGCTGACCATCAGGATGAAGGAAAAGGCCAGGGCGGTGCGGCAGCCATTGAGGATGTCCGGCATCGCCGCGCGCAGCACCACTTCCCGCAGCACCTCGAAGCGCGAGGCGCCCAGGCTCGCCGCCGACCACAGCAGGAACGGGTTGACCCCGCGCGCGCCATTATAGGTGCCGACCACCACCGGCAGCAGGCAGCCGAGGAAGATCAGCAGGATCTTCGAGGAGTCACCCAGCCCGAGCCAGATCATCACCACCGGGATCAGCGCCGATTTCGGCATCGGGTAGAAGATCTGCACGATCGGGTTGATGAGCAGCCGTACCGTGCGGAACGACGCCATCAGCAGACCCGCCGCCACGCCGACCACCACCGCGGCGCCGAGGCCGGTGGCGGCGCGGCTGATCGAGCGCGCGGTGTTGTAGAGCAGGTCGCCGCCGAACAGCATGGCGGAGAAGGCCGAGAAGATGTCGCCGAGCCCCGGCAGCATCTGCTGCGAGACGAGGCCGCTGAGGCCGAGGAACTCCCAGCCCAGCGCCAGGAGCAGCAGCGGCGAGAACCGCAGCGCCGTGTTGACGACGGTGTAGGACCATGACGGGCCGCTGCGGCGCCGATCCGGTTTGCCGGCGAGGACGTCGGTCATCAATGCGCCCCTCGCGTCGCCGCCACCGCCTGTTCGCGCACCAGCCGCCAGATATGCTCGCTGAGGCCGATGAAGGCGCGGTTCTCCAGGATTTCCTCGCCGCGATCCTTCGGCAGGTCGACGTCGATGACGTGCTGGATGCGGCCGGGGCGGGCGCTCATGATCGAGATGCGGTCGGCGAGGAACACCGCCTCCTGCACATCATGGGTGACGAACACCACCGTCTTGCGGCTGTCGCGCCAGATGGTGCGCAGCTCTTCCTGCATCACCCGCCGCGTCTGCGCGTCGAGGGCGCCGAACGGCTCGTCCATCAAGAGGATGCCCGGATCGACCGCCAGCGTGCGGGCGATGGCGGCGCGCTGCTGCATGCCGCCGGAAAGTTGGGAAGGATAGGCGTTCTCGAAGCCGGTGAGGTGCACCATGTCGATGTAGCGCTGGGCGCGCTGCTCGCGCTCGGCGGCGGCGAAGCCCGCCTTCCGGAGGCCGTAGAGCACGTTGTCCTTCACCGTCTTCCACGGGAACAGCGCGAAGTTCTGGAAAACGATGCTGCGGTCCGGGCCCGGTGCGGTGACCGGTCCGGCCGATGTGGAGATCACCCCCGCCTGCACCGGGATGAAACCGCCGATCAGATACAGCAGCGTGCTCTTGCCGCAGCCCGAGGGGCCGAGCAGGCAATGGAACTCGCCATCGCCGATCTCGAGGTTGATGCCGTCGAGCGCTAGCATGCCGCCGGCGGTGCGGGCGCCATAGGTGTGGGAGACGTCGCTCACCGAGATGCCGCTGGCGGTGTGGGCCCGGCCGCGCGTGGCGACCGCGGTGTGGAGCATGCTCATTGGCTGGCCTCGATCCGCTTCTGCGCTTCCTTGACGAAGCTGAGATCGACATAGTCCGGGTCGACCTTGATGCCGCGCGGGGCGAGGCCGAGATCGACGGCGATGTCGACGCTCTCCTGGATCGCCTTGACGTTCGGCACCATGAAGGGATCGCGGAAATAATCCTCCTTGGTGAACAGGTAGCCGAGCGTCTCCGGCGGCTGCTGCATGAAGGTGGCGATGATCTTCACCGCCTCGTCATGGTTCTTCGGATCGGTGAACCAGCGCACGGCGCGCACGTGGTCCTCGAAGAAGTCCATCAGCGCCTGTCGGTTGTCGTTCAGGAACTTTCCATTGGCCGTCAGGAAGACGAGCTGCGAGGGGCCCATCGCATCCTTGGAGGTGAACAGCACCTTGTATTTGCCGGTGGCGAGCAACTGGTCCGACATCGGCTGGAGCACGGTGCCGAGGTCGATCTTCTTTTCGTCGATCATCGCCGGGATGTTCGGGAAGGCGACCTCCACCATGGTGTAGTCGCGCTTGTCCTGCATGTTGTTCTTGCGGAACATCGCCCGCATCGCGGTGTCCGAGGCCGAGCCGATGGCGTTGGTGCCCACCCGCTTGCCCTTCATATCCGTCACCTTCTCGATGCCGGAATCGGCGCGGACCATGAAGGTCTCGCTGTGATAGTCGCCGACGCCGTCCTGGATGATGTCGGCCACCACCTTGGCGTCGAGGCGGGCATTGGTGACAGCGAGCGCCAGCACCAGCGGGCCGAAGGCCGCCATGTCGATCTCGCCCGCCGCCATGGCGGTGATCTGCGGCGAGGAGCCACGGAAGCGGATCGGCTCCACCGTGTAGCTCTTGCCGTAATATTTGAGGATTTCCGGCTTGCTGTAGAGCACCGGGATGAGATGCCCCGGCATGGTCGACCAGCCGATGCGGATCTTCACCGGGTCGGCGCGCGCCGCCGACATGCCGCCGGGGGTGATGATGAGGGCCGCCAAAGCGGCCGCGAGCGCCAGAGCGCCGCGTCGTGTTGCCATGGTCGTCTTCTCCCGATGCCCCCGGATCGTTGCCGGGCGGCTTGTTGTTCTGGGCAGTGTCGTCCGGGCCGTTCCACGAACCCCGCGCGGGCAATGGGCATCCCGGTCGGCTTGTTGTCGTCGGCTTGGCGTTGCCCGCCGCTGGTTCTCAACGCGGCGGTGCAGGTTTATTTATCGGTAGATAATCACGCGGATTTTCGATCATGTCAACGATGCAAGATGATTTGCGCTTCGTTCGCAAGCTGAATCCATGCCGCGCCGCAGCGTCTGCCGCCCGGCCGGCGGCCGGCGCGTCGTCAAGGCGTTGCAAGGGGAAAGGCTGTCAGCGGCCGCCGGCCACCGGCACGATCGCGCCGGTCACATAGGCGCTGGCGGGGGAGGCGAGCCACATCACGATATCGGCAACCTCCCCGGCCGTGCCGGGGCGCTGCATCGGGATCGACGGGCCGAGGCGCTCCAGCCGGTCGGGGGCACCGGCGGCGGCGTGCAGATTGGTGGCGATGAGGCCGGGCGCGACGGCGTTGACGCGGATGCCTTCCGCCGCCACCTCGCGGGCGAGGCCGATGGTGAGGCTGTTCACCGCGCCCTTGCTGGCGGCATAATGCACCCATTCGCCGGCACCGCCGAGCTCGGCGGCGCGCGAGGACATGTTGACGATGACGCCGCCGCGTCCGCCATGGCGGGTCGACATGCGCTTCACCGCCTCGCGGCAGCACAGGAAGCTGCCGAGGACGTTGATCGCCATCACCTCGGCAAGAGCCTCCGCGCCGATCGCCTCCACCCGGCCGAGCGGGCCGACGCCACCGGCATTGTTGACCAGCACGTCGGGCGGGCCGAAGCGGGCGTCGACCGCCTCGAACAGGGCGAGGACGTCGGCTTCCCGCGCCACGTCGGCCCGGACGATCAACGCCTCGGCGCCGGCGGCCTCGATGCCGCGGGCGACCCGTTCGGCCCCGGCGGCATCGCCCTTGTAGCTGAGCGCCACGCGAAAGCCGGCGAGGCCGGCGGCACCGGCGATGGCGGCGCCGATGCCCTTGGAGCCGCCGGTGACGATCAGGGTGCGGGGCGTGGCAGTGCTCATGGCGATCTCCCTCAGGCGACAGTGACGAAGCGGTCCCGGCCGACGGCGGCGACGATCGCCTCCAGCACCGCGACGCCATGGATCATCTCGGCCGGCGTGATCGGATAGGGGGCCTCGCCTCGCACGGCGCGGGCGAAGGCCTCCAGCTCGGCGCGCAGCGTGTCGAAGCCGGCCAGCGTTTCATGGGTGGCGGCCGGTGCCGGCTGGCCCGGCGCCGACGGGGCCGGCTCCAGGCTGAAGGCATCGAGCGTCGGCGTGGCGATGCTGGCCACCGCCCTGGCGCCGTAGGCCGCGAAGCGGAACACCGGCGCCGTCGCGGTGAAGGCGAGCAGGGTGCCGGTCTGCCCGCTGCGGAAGCGCAGCATCACCGAGGTGGTGTCCTGCGCCCCCGACGGCGCGGCGCGGTTGACGCTCTGGCAGGCGACGGCCTCGATCTCGCCGAACAGGTCGATCATCGAATCGACCAGATGGATGCCGAGCCCGGTCATGCCGCCGGCCGGCGACTGCTCGGGATCGGTGCGCCACACCCCCTTGGGCAGGAACAGGCCGGTGGGCGAGCTCATCTCGCCATGGCAATGCAGGATGGTGCCGAGTTCGCCGGCGCGCACCAGGGCGCGCAGTCGCTGCATGTGCGGGTGGAAGCGCCGGTTATGCCCGAGGGCGAGCGTGACGCCGGCGGCCTCGGTCGCGGCGACTGCCGCCTCGGCGCTCGCCTTGCTCATGGTGAAGGGCTTCTCCACGAAGACGTGCTTGCCGGCGCGCGCGGCGGCCTCGATCTGCACGGCGTGCTGGAGATGCGGCGTCGCCAGCACGACCGCCTCGACGGCGGGATCGGCCAACACCTCCCGATAGCTGTCCCTGAGGGCGATACCGGCGGTGGCGGCGAACGCCTCCGCCCTGGCGCGGTTGCCGGTGGCCCCGCTGGTGAAGCGGAGCAGGCCGCTGGTGCCTTGCACCGACCCGACGAGGGTCTGGCCCCAGCGGCCCAGCCCGATGATGGCGGCGTTCAGCATGTTCGGACAGTCCTCCGGTCAGAATTCACGTCGTCCGCCCTCCGCCCGATCAGAAGCCCACCTGGTCGGCGCCCTTCAGATCCAGCATCTCGCGCGCTTCCTCGGGCGTGGCGATCTCGAGGCCCATGCCTTCGAGGATCTGCCGCGCCTTGCGCACCTGCGCGCCGCTCGACGGCGCCAGCTCGCCCGGCCCGATCCACAGCGAATCCTCCAGCCCCACCCGCACATTCGACCCCATCGAGGCGGCCATGGCGGCGACGCGCAACTGCGAGGCGCCGGCTCCCAGCACCGACCAGCGGTACTGATCGCCGAACAGCCGGTCGGCGGTGCGCTTCATGTGCATGATGTCCTCGGGATGGGTGCCAATGCCGCCGAGAATGCCGAATACTGACTGCACGAACAGCGGCGGCTTGACGAGGCCGCGATCGAGGAAGTGCTTCAGATTGTAGAGATGCGCGATGTCGTAGCACTCGAACTCGAAGCGGGTGCCGTTGCCGTAGCAGGTCTCCAGAATGTACTCGATGTCCTTGAAGGAGTTGCGGAACACCAGGTCGCGCGTGGCTTCCAGATGCTGGCGCTCCCACTCGAATTTGAAGTCCTTGTAGCGGTCGAGCAGGTGATAGAGGCCGAAATTGATCGAGCCCATGTTGAGGGAGGCGACTTCCGGCTTGAAGCGGGCGGCCGGCAGCACCCGCTCCTCGACCTTCATATAGGGACTGCCGCCGGTGGTGATGTTGATGGCGGCGGAGGTCTGCTGCTTGATCTGCGGCAGGAAGCGGCCGAACGCCTCCGGCGTCTGGTCCGGCTTGCCGGTCTCGGGGTTGCGGGCGTGCAGATGCAGGATCGCGGCGCCGGCCTCGGCGGCGCCGAGCGCGTCGGCGATGATCTCGTCCGGCGTCACCGGCAGATGCGGCGACATGGACGGGGTGTGGATCGCGCCGGTACAGGCGCAGGTGATGATGACCTTGCGGGCGGCAGCCATGATCGGCTCCAATCAATGAGCGGCAGGATGAGCGGCGAGGGAGCGGCGGCGGGGAAGGCGAAGGCCTCCGTGCCGCCGTCCGGCGAGGTCGGCCGACGCGGCGCTACTTGATCGCCTGCGGGTTGATCGGCGAGCCGGTGCCGCCGGTGATGATCAGCGGCGGGCCGCAGAAGAAGAACTCGTAGACGCCGTCCCTGGCGCAGTCCTCGGCGAGCTCCTTCACATAGAAGATCTCGCCCATGCACAGGCCCATGGCGGGGATCACCACCCAATGCCAGGGCTGGTTGGCCTCGGTGGTCTCGTTCGGCCGCACCTCGACGCCCCAGGTGTCGGAGCAGATCGCGGCGATCTCCTTCTCGTGGCACCAGTAGCAGTTCTCGAACTTGACGCCCGGCGCGTCGCCGCCGGCATAGCCGCCCCATTCGCCTTCCGCCAGGCAACGCTCCATCTGGCCGGTGCGGAGGATGACGAAGTCGGCGCGGCGGATCTCGACGCCCTGGGCTTTCGCGCAGGCATCGAGCTCGTCATTGGAGATGGATTCGCCGTCCTTCAGCCAGTCGACGCCGCGGAAGCGGGCGATGTCGAGCAGGACGCCGCGCCCGCTCATCTTCGACTTGGAGTGCTCGATGCCGAGCACGTTAAGGCCGCGGGCGTTGATGTGGCGCGGGTCGTGGCCGTTATAGGCCTTGTCCTCGTAGAAGATGTGGCCGAGCGCGTCCCAATGGGTGGCGCCCTGCACGCACAGGTTCAGCGTGTCGTCGGCGTAGCGGATCTTGTTCCAGTCCTGCTGGCCGGTGACGGCGTCGGTGCCGGTGGCGAGCATCTGGTGGATCGGGTTGAAGCGGCCGCCGAACAGGCCGTTCTGCGGGCCCTCGCGGTCGAGCGGGATGCCGAGCGCGAAGGTGCGGCCGGTCTTGATCAGCTTGGCGGCGTCGACGATGTCCTGCGGCGTGACCAGGTTGAGGGTGCCGCTGTGATCGTCCTTGCCCCAGCGACCCCAGTTGGAAAGCTTGCGCGAGGCTTCCTCGATCGCAGCGAGTCCGACGTCGATATCCATTGGGTTTCCTCACTTTTCTGGATTTTTGGCCCGGCCCGCCATGCGGCAGGATCCGGGTGGAAGTGGCTGTGCAGCACGGCCTCCGACTGCGGCGTCGATGATGGCGGGATGGGCTTTGCAACCGCGTCAGATTTGTTTATCGTTTGATAAATATCAAATCGAACCGCCGCCTTTGTCAATCGTCCGGCCACGTCAATGAGAGGAAAGGCGAGGCCGCCATCCGGTCCGGCGCGGTCCGCCGGACGGCAATCAGCATTCATGATCGGCGGGATCAGAACTTATGGTTTCGCCGCCCGCGCGGGGCGCCGCTAGCGTCGCGACGGGCCGGAGGCGGCAAACGCCCCGGAAACACCAACGGGAAGGGAGGCGCCCCATGACGGGCATCATGACGACGGGTATCACGGACATCGTCGCCTCGGGCGACGCGGAACTCGCGCTGCGGGTGGATGGTGCCGGGCATCTGCCGTGGATCGTGCTGTCGAACTCGCTGGCCGCCGACCTGACCATGTGGGACGACCAGATCCCCTTCCTCACCCAGAGCTACCGGGTGCTGCGCTACGACACCCGCGGGCATGGACGCAGCAGCGCGCCGGCAGGCCCTTACAGCTTCGACATGCTGGTCGCCGATTTCATCGCGGTGATGGACCATGTCGGCATCCGGCAGGCCGATGTGCTCGGCCTCTCCATGGGGGGAATGACGGCGCTCGGCGTCGGCCTCGCGCATCCCGAGCGGGTGAACCGGCTGATCTGCGCCGATGCCCGCGCGGATGCGCCGCCTCCCTTCGTCGCCGGCTGGGACCAGCGCATCGCCGCCGTCGCGGCAGGAGGAATGGGCGCGGTGCTGACCGGCACCCTCGAACGCTGGTTCACCGCCGAGACCCGGCAGACCCGGCCGGAGGTGGCCGATCGCGCCGCGCGCATGGTGCTGGCGACCTCGCCGACCGGCTATATAGGCTGCGCGCAGGCGCTCAAGGGCCTCGACTATCTGCGGCATCTGCCGCGCCTCGAGCCGGAAACGCTCTATATCGTCGGCGCCGAGGATGCCGGGGCGCCGGCGGAGGCGATGCGGGCCATGGCGGCGGTGACGCCCGGGGCCCAGTTCGAAATCCTGCCCGGTGTCGCGCATATCGCGAACATGGAGGACGTCGCCGGCTTCAATGCGCGGGTGGCGGAGTTTCTCGACATTTCCAGGCAAGCGGCGGAGTAGCGCGCGTGACGACTGCGACGAAGGAGACCGTCGGGATCATCGGTCTCGGCATCATGGGCTCGGCCTATGCGAAAAACCTGCTGGACAGCGGCCATGCGGTGGTCGGCACCGACATGGCCGAGGAGGCGATGGCGGCATTGGCCGGGCAGGGCGGCCAGCGCGTCGCCACCGCCCGCGAGGTGGCGGCGGCGGCGGATATCCTGCTGCTGGCGCTGCCCTCGGTGAAGGCGCTGGAGACGGTGACGAAGGAGATCGCCGAGGTCGTGCGGCCCGGTGCGGTGGTGTGCGAGATGGGCACGCTCCCCATCGACGCCAAGGAGGCCTGCCGCACCGCGCTGGAGGCGAAGGGCGCTCATGTGCTCGACTGTCCGGTGAGCGGCACCGGCGCGCAGGCGGCAAAGCGCGACCTCTCCATCTATGCCAGCGGCGACGAGGCGGCCTTCCGCAAGGTGGAGGCGGCCTTCGCCGGCTTTGCCCGCGACGTGCGCTATTGTGGCGGCTTCGGCACCGGCATGAAGCTGAAATACATCGCCAACCTCTTGGTGACGATCCACAACCTCTCCACCGCCGAGGCGCTGCTGCTGGCCGAGCGCGCCGGGCTGGACCTCAATCTCGTCTATGACGCGATCCGGCCGGGCGCGGGCGGCTCGCGCATGTTCGACGTGCGGGCGCCGCTGATGATCGAGGAGCGCTACGAGCCGGCCACGATGAAGATGGACATTTACATCAAGGATCTCCAGCTCATCATGGACTTCGCCCGCGAGATGCGCGCGCCCACCCCGCTGATGACGGCGAGCCTGCCTTTCTATTTCGCCGCCCTCGCGCAGGGGCGCGGCAAGGAGGACACCGCCTCGCTGTTCGCGGTGCTCAAGGGCATGACCGAAGCGCATGGCAAGGGGGAGTGAGCCGTGGCGGACCTCACCCTCGAACAGGCCGACACCATCGGCCGCGTCGCGCTGGAACGGGCGCGGGCCGGCGATAGCCAGCCGCTCACCGTGGTGGTGCTCGATGCCGGCGGCCATGTGAAGCTCGCCCGGCGCGAGGACGGCAGCGGCATTGCCCGCTTCGATATCGCCCATGGCAAGGCCTGGGGCGCGCTGGGCATGGGCATCTCGTCCCGCGGCCTCGCCGCGCGGGCGGCGAAGATGGGCACCTTCTTCACCGCGCTCGCCGCCGTCACCGAGGGGCGCATGGTGCCGGTGCCGGGCGGCGTGCTCATCCGCGACGGCGGCAACCGCATCATCGGCGCGGTGGGGATCAGCGGCGACACCTCTGATGTTGATGAGGCCTGCGCGGTCGCCGGCATCGAGGCGGCCGGCCTCGCGGCCGATATCGAGGAGCGCTGAGCCCGATGCTGCCGATGCTCGCAGGAAAGACGGCGGTGGTGACGGGTGCCGGGCGCGGCATCGGCCGGGCGACCGCGCTGGCGCTGGCGCAGGCCGGCGCCCGCGTCATCGCCGTGGCGCGGACCCGCGCGGATCTCGATGAACTCGCCGAAGAGGGAGAAGGGCGGATCGAGCCCTGCGTGGCGGATGTGCGCGATGCGGACTTCCTGACCAGCATCGAGGCGATGGGCGAGCTCGATATCCTCGTCAACAATGCCGGCGGCAACCGGCCGAAGATGATGGTCGATGTCGACGACGAGACGCTCGACTGGATGATCGAGCTCAATATCCGCTCGGTCTACCGGGTCGCCCGCGCCGCGGCGCGCGCGATGGATCGCGGTGGCGTCATCGTCAACATGTCGTCGCAGATGGGGCATGTCGGCTCGCCCAAGCGCACCGTCTACTGCATGACCAAGCACGCGGTGGAGGGGCTCACAAAGGCGATGGCGGTGGAACTCGCGCCGCGCGGCATCCGCGTCGTCGCCATCGCGCCGACCTTCGTGGTGACGCCGATGACGCAGGGCATGTTCGAGGATCCCGCCTTCCGACAGTTCGTCTACGACATGGTGCCGCTGAACGAGCTGCCCGCCCCGGAGGACATCGCCCAATCGATCCTGTTCCTCGTCTCGCCGGGCGCGCGCTTCGTCACCGGCGACAGTCTCAGGGTCGACGGCGGCTGGACGGCGCGCTGACCGGCTAGGCCGCCGCTTCCATCCCGTTCCGGGCGCTCTTCATATCCCGCACCGGCGGCGCGCCGAACATGCGGCCATATTCCCTTGTGAACTGCGGCACGCTCTCATAGCCGACCGAGAAGGCGGCCTGGCCCGGATTGAGCCCTTGCGACAGCATCAGCCGGCGCGCCTCGATCAATCGCAGCTGCTTCTGGAACTGCAGCGGCGAGAGCGAGGTCACGGCGCGAAAATGCTGGTGGAACGAGGACGGGCTCATTCCCGCCACGGCGGCAAGGTGGGCCACCGTGAGCGGCCGGGCGAACTCGGCGCGCAGCACGGCGACCGCGCGTGCCACCCGCCGGACATGGCCGTCCGGATAGCCGAGGCGGCGGATCGCCGCGCCGTGCCGGCCGGCCAGCAGCCAGTAATGCATCTCCCGCACGAGCTGCGCCTGCAATACCGGCACCGAGGCCGGGCGCTCGACGAGGCGCATCAGCCGCAGCGCCGCATCGGCGACGTCGGCATCGGTGGGCTCGACCTGCACCGGCGCCGCGTCGGTGACCGGCGCCGCCGTCATCTCCACGGTCAGCTCGGCGATCACGGCCGGATCCAGATCCAGCACCAGCGAGAGATAGGGCTCGCCGACGCTGGCGTGCAGGATCCGGCTTGCCGTCGGCACATCCGCGGTGATGAGCAGCGAGTCGCCGGCGCTGAAGGTGAAGGCCTGGCCGGCCATGGCGACTTGCTTGCTTCCCTGCACCACCAGCGCGACCAGCGGCCGGGCGATGGCATAATCGAGCCCGCTCGGCGCGGTGGCGCGAAGGGTGGTGAGGCCGGGAATGGGCGTGCGCGCCACCCCCGCCGCATCGGCATGCAGCTGCGTGTAGCGGCGGACGGCATCGAGCAGGGTGTCGATCATGAGGCGATCCTAGCCGAGCCGGGGCGCCCTGCGAAGCGGTCTCGTAGGAATAGGCAAGACATGTCGAGCTTTCGGCAACAAGCGCCGGCGCGTCGCTCCGATGATCGGGTGGTCTCAACATCTCATGACACAGGAGCTGTTCCCATGACGAAAATCGCGATCGTGACCGGCGGCAGCCGCGGCCTCGGGCGCAATACCGCCCTCCACATCGCCCGCAAGGGCGGCGATGTGGTCCTGACCTATCGCAGCCGGGAGGAGGACGCCCAGGCCGTGGTGGCCGAGATCGAGGCGATGGGCCGGAAGGCGGTGGCGCTGCAGCTCGATACCGGCAGCGTCGCGGCCTTTCCCGCGTTCGCGCAACAGCTGCGCACGGCATTGCGCGCGACCTGGCAGCGCGACAGCTTCGATCATCTCGTCAACAATGCCGGGCATGGCGAACATGCGCTGATCGGCGACACCACCGAGGAGCAGTTCGACCGGCTGGTGGACGTGCACTTCAAGGGGGTGTTCTTCCTCACCCAGACGCTGCTGCCGCTGATCGCCGATGGCGGCCGCATCGTGAACCTGTCCTCGGGGCTTACCCGCGTCGCCACTCCCGGCTGGTCCGCCTATGCGGCGGTGAAGGGCGCGGTCGAGGTGCTCAGCGTTTACCTGGCGAAGGAACTGGGCAGCCGCGGCATTGCTGTCAACACCGTGGCGCCGGGGGCGATCGAGACCGACTTCTTCGGCGGCGCCGTCCGCGACACGCCGGCGTTCAACGCCTTCTTTGCCGGCATCACCGCGCTGGGGCGGGTCGGCGTGCCGGACGATATCGGGCCGATGATCGCCAGCCTGCTCACCGAGGACAACCGCTGGATCAATGCCCAGCGGATCGAGGTCTCCGGCGGCCAGGGCATCTGAGCAACGCGGGGGAGGGCGGTTTCCCCGCCGCGGGCGTCGACGCCGAGCCGGCTATTCCCGCATGATCGGGGCGACGCCCGGGCCGACGGCGATCTCGTCGCTGACGAAGCCGAGCACGGCCAGCACCAGCAGCACGATGACCAGCACGCCGATGAGGCCGCGCAGGCCGTAGGCCCGGTGGCCGGCATAGCCGCCGCCCAGCAGGACGAGTATCAGGATCAGCACGATGATCGTCAGCATGAGGCTCTCCGCTTCTTGCCTGTGAATGCGGGAGCGGGCGGCGGGGTTCCGTCGCTGCCAAGCGTTGCGAAGCGGCGCGATTGCGCAGATAGTCCGGCCGCGGCGCCGCAGGGCGCCTTCCCGATCCGGCGCAACGTGGTGGTGTCGCGGCATGGTGGACCAGAATGCGGCCATCCTGGTGGTCGACGACGTGGCCGAGAACCGCGATCTGCTCGCCCGCCGCCTGCGCCGGCTGGGCCTCAGCCGCATCGACGAGGCGACCAACGGCCACGAGGCGCTGGCCGCCATCGCCAAGACGCCTTACGACCTCGTGCTGCTCGACATCATGATGCCGGAGCTCGACGGATTCGGGGTGCTGGAGGCGCTGCGCCGCGACGGCCGGCTGAACGAACTGCCGGTGATCGTGGTTTCCGCGCTCAACGAGCTCGATCCGGTGGTGCGCTGCATCGAACTCGGCGCCGACGACTTCATCTTCAAGCCGTTCAACCCGACGCTGCTGCGCGCCCGCGTGCTCGCCACGCTGGAGAAGAAGGCGCTGCGCGACCGCACCCGCGACGAGCTGAAGCGCAAGCAGGCCGAGCTGAACGAAGCGCGCACCCTCCAGCTCGATCTGGTGCCGCCGCCTTTTGCCGGCGAGGCGGCGGGCCGGCGCATCGCCATCGAGGCGCTGCTGGAGCCGGCAAAGGAAGTGGGCGGCGATCTCGTCGACTATTTCTTCATCGGCGACGACCGGGTCGTGTTGGCGCTTGGCGACGTTTCCGACAAGGGCGCCGGCGCGGCGCTGATGATGGCGCGCACCCACGCGCTGTTCCGGGCGCTGGCGGCACGGCCGGACGCGCCGGAACTGTTCGCCGATCCGGCGCGGGCGGTCGGGCTCGTCAACGAGGCGCTGGCGCGCGGCAATGCCGGCTGCATGTTCGTCACCTTCGCGCTGGTCAGCGTCGACCTGGCGACCGGCGCGTTCGCCTATGTGCGCGCCGGCCATGTGCCGCCCTATCTCGCGCGCCGGGACGGCGGGGTCGCGCGCCTTGGCGGCGGCAGCGGGCCGGCGCTGGGCATCGTCGAGGGTTTCGCCTATCGCGCCGAGCGCGGCGACCTGACGCCGGGCGACCGGCTCCTTGTGGTGACCGACGGTTTCACCGAGGCGCAGAACCCGGCCGGCGCGCTTTATGGCGAAGAGCGGGTCGGCGACCTGCTGGCCGCCGCGCCGCAAGGGGAGGGGTGGACCCTGCCCCTGCTGGTTGACGCGGTGCGCGTCTTCGAGGCCGGGGAGCCAGCCTCGGACGACATGGCGGCGATCCTTTTGACCTTCGCGTAATCTGGCCGGAATCGCCGCCGCGCCTTATTGCAGGCCGGTGCGCAAGCTTGGGGGAACGAGACCGATGGGCAGCGACGCGGAACAGCGGGAAGGCGAAGCCTGTCCCTTCGACGCCGGCGGGCTGGGGCGCGAGGCGACGCTGCTGCGGGCGACGCTGGAGAACATGGCGCAGGGCGTCGCCATGTACGATGCCAATTACCGCCTCGTGACCTGGAACCGGCTGTTCCGCGAATATCTCGACATGCCGGACGAGTTCTTCACCTCCGCCCATACCTTCCAGGATTATATCCGCTACCTCGGCGCACGCGGCGAGTTCGGCGACGATATCGACATAGAGCAGGTGCTGGCCAAGCGCGTGGCCCAGCTCGACCATCCCCATCGCTTCGAGCGCACCCGCCCCGACGGCACCGTGCTGGAGGTACGTCGCGATCCGGTGCCGGGCGGCGGCTTCATCGCCATCTATACCGACATCACCGAGCGCAAGCTGGCCGAGATGAAGCTGCGCGAGGACGAGGAGCAGTTGCGCGCCATCGACGCCGCCGCGCCGGTCGGGCTCATCATCGTCGACCGCGCCAGCCACACCCTCCTGCATGTGAATGGCGGGGTGGAGCGGCTGCTCGGCCGCCCCGCCGCCGCCTTCACCGGCCGGCCGGTGGAGGATGTGCTGGACAGCCCCGAAAGGGGACGAGAGCTGTGGGACATCCTCTCCGGCCCGCCCAGCGAGCGGCGGGAGTTCGTGCTGCTGCGGCCGGACGGCACGCCGGTCTGGACCATGGTCGCCCATGGCGATCTCGACTTCCGCGGCGC
This sequence comes from Ancylobacter sp. 3268, assembly GCF_031456575.1. Classification (NCBI taxonomy): domain Bacteria; kingdom Pseudomonadati; phylum Pseudomonadota; class Alphaproteobacteria; order Hyphomicrobiales; family Xanthobacteraceae; genus Ancylobacter; species Ancylobacter sp. 3268. The sequence goes on along the minus strand of NZ_JAVDUX010000007.1, from coordinate 85,427 downwards.
GCCGGCGATCATCGCCACCTTCGTCGACATCACCGACCGGGTGAAAATGGAGCAGGACCTGCGCGACGCCAAGGAAGCGGCGGAATCGGCAAGCCAGGTGAAGTCCGCCTTCCTCGCCAATATGAGCCACGAACTGCGCACGCCGCTCAACGCCATCATCGGCTATAGCGAGATCCTCAGCGAGGACGCCGCCGACAATGGCGACACGGCGATGGTGGCGGACCTCGACAAGATCCAGGCGGCCGGCAAGCACCTGCTGGGGCTCATCAACGACATCCTCGACCTGTCCAAGATCGAGGCCGGTCGCATGGACGTCTATCTGGAGCAGGTGTTTCTCAACCGCACCGTGGACGAGGTGCGCACCATTGTCAGCCCGATGATGGAGAAGAACGGCAACCGCCTCGTCATCGACTGCCCGCTCGATCTCGGCTCGCTGCGCACCGACGTCACCAAGCTCAAGCAGAGCCTCATCAACCTGCTGTCGAACGCCGCCAAATTCACCAAGGACGGGCAGGTGAGCCTCACCGTCACCCGGCAGCACAGCGGCGAGGGGCCCGGCTCGGTGCGCTTCGAGGTGCGCGACACCGGCATCGGCATGACCGAGGAGCAGATCGGGCGGCTGTTCCAGGCCTTCACCCAGGCGGATTCCTCCACCACCCGCAATTTCGGCGGAACCGGGCTCGGGCTGACCATCACCAAGCATTTCGTCGCCATGCTCGGCGGCACCATCCTGGTGACCAGCGTGCCGGGAGAGGGCTCCACCTTCCTCATCGAGCTGCCGGCGGAGGCGGCGGTGGCCGCCGAGCCGGCAAAGCCGCTGGTCGATGCCGGCGCGCCGGCCGATGCCGGGGCGATCACCGTGCTGGTGGTCGATGACGATCCCGCCGTCCACGAGGTGCTGGCCGCCACCCTCGGCAAGGAGGGCTATGTGCTGCGCCACGCCCGCGACGGCATCGACGCGCTCGACATCATGCGCCGCGACCCGCCCGACATTGTCACGCTCGACGTGATGATGCCGAAGATCGACGGCTGGTCGGTGCTCGGCATCATGAAGTCCGAGCCGGAGCTGGCGCATATCCCGGTCATCATGCTCACCATCGTCGACGACCGGAATCTCGGCTATGCGCTCGGCGCCTCCGAATACATGACCAAGCCGATCGACCGGCAGCGCCTGCTGGGGCTGATCCATAAATTCACCCCCGGCGACGGCGCGGGCCAGGTGCTGGTGGTGGACGACGACCCGGATGTGCGGGCGATGGTGCGCGCCGCCATCGAGGATGGCGGGCTGCACGCCGCCGAGGCCGGCAACGGGCGTGAGGCCCTGGCGTGGCTCAATGTCCACCCGGCGCCGTCGCTGGTGCTGCTCGACCTGATGATGCCGGTGATGGACGGCTTCACCTTTCTCAGCGAGGCGCGCGCCAACCCCGCCCATGCCGACCTGCCGATCGTGGTGCTGACGGCGAAGGAACTCACCGAGGCCGAGCGCAGCTATCTGGCGCAGAACACGCTACTCATCCTCAACAAGAGCGCCCAGCCGATCGGCACGCTGGGCGCGGCGCTGGCGGCGATCGCCGGGCGCAGCAAGGTCGCGACCGGACGGGCAGGATGACAGGCATGGCGACGATACTCCTCGTCGAGGACAACGAGATGAACCGCGACATGCTCTCGCGGCGTCTGCTGCGCAACGGCTTCGAGGTGCTGCTGGCGGTGGACGGGCAGCAGGGCGTCGATCTCGCCAGCGCGCGCCGCCCCGACATCATCCTCATGGATATGAGCCTGCCGGTGCTGGACGGCTGGGAGGCGACGCGGCGGGTGAAGGCCAATCCCGCCACCGCCGCCATTCCGGTGATCGCGCTCACCGCCCACGCGATGGAGCAGGACCGCGCGGCGGCGCTGGCGGCCGGCTGCGACGATTTCGACACCAAGCCGGTCGAGCTGCCGCGCCTGATGGGCAAGATCAGGGCGCTGCTCGGCGAGGCCGGCTGAGCCGGCGGCCGCGTCGCTCTTTGCCGGCCCCGGTGTTGCATGGGGCGATGGCCGGGCTGCATAAAGCCTGTCCGGACTTTTCGTGCATGAGCCGTCAAGGGGATCGGATGCCGTTCTTGCTTCTTGGGGGTCGTTGATCGCATGGCGACCCTGGCGCTGCTGCTCAGCGGCCTCGGCCTGTTTTTCATCGGCGTGCGCGCTTTGTCCGCCAATCTGGTGCCGCTGGTCGGCCGGCGCGGCCGTGCCGCCTTCTCCCATGCGCTGCGCGGGCCGATAAGCAGCGCGGTGAGCGGCACCCTCGCCGGCATCGTGACCCAGAGCTCCACGGCGGTGTCCTGGATCATCGTTTCCTTCATCCGCGGCGGCGTGCTGCCGCCAGGCCCGGCGCTCGGCGCGCCGAACTGGGCCAATGTCGGCACCGCCCTGCTGCCGCTGATCGTCGCCATCGACACCTCGACGGCGGCGGGGGTGGTCATCGGCATCGCCGGCTTCGTCACCTATTTCAAGCTCGCGCGCGGCGAGCGCATGCGCCATGTGGTGGAGGCCGCGCTCGGCGCGGCGCTGCTGCTGTTCGGCATGCATCTGGTCGCGGTGGCGGTGGGGCCGGTGCGCGACAGCCTGATGCACAATCCCTGGTGGGAGGTCGCGCTCCAGCATCCGCTGCTGCTGGCACTGATCGGCTTCGGCTTCTCGCTGGCGGCGCAATCCTCCTCGGTCGCGGCGGCGATCGCCGTCGCCGCGGTCGGTGGCGGGTTGCTCGACCTCAGCTCGGCGCTGCCGCTGGTCGCCGGCGCCAACGCCGCCGGCATGGTCAACAATGCCGTGATGGTGCCGGGCGAAACCATGGCCGGACGGCTGATCTTCGCCATCCAGGTGGTGCAGAAGGGAGCCGGCTCGCTGCTGCTGGCGCTGGTCTGCGTCGCCGCCGCGCTGTTTCCGCAGGCCCTCGCGGGCGTGCTGCCCGCCGATGGCGATCCGCGCGCGCAGATTGCGGTGCTGTTCCTGCTGGCACAGATCGGCGGCGCCTTCATCGCCTCGCTCACCCAGCCGATGACCCGCCGCCTGATGGAGCGCCACCTGCCGGCCAGCCCCGCCGAGACGCTGGCGCAGCCGGCCTTCCTGCTGCGGGAATCGCTGTCCGATCCCGCCGCCGCGCTCGACCTCGCCGTGCGCGAGCTGGCGCGGCTTGCCGAGCGGTTGCCGATGATGCTCGACAAGGTGCGCGAGGAGCCGGATGCGACCACGCCCGCTCCGGCGATGCTGAGGGTGGCGGGCGTCACCCTCGCCGGCAGCGTCAAGGCCTATCTGGCCGCGCTGCTGGACGGCCAGATGAGCCGGCGGCAGATAGCCGTGGCGCTGTTGCTGGACGATGCCGCCGCCAATGTCGGTGCCCTCCACGATGCGCTGGGCGAATTCGCCGAGGTCGCCGGGCCGGCGCAGGCCCTGCCCACCGCCAGGCGGCTGATCGAATCCCTGCACGCGCTGCTCGGCGCGGTGGCGGAGCATGGCGAAAGCCTCGGGGCCGAGGATCCCGAGATGGTGCTCAGCCTGCTCGGGCACCGGGACCAGGTCATGGAGGCGCTGCGTCAGCGCCTGTCCTCGCAGAACGCCGTCACGCCGATGCAGCAGGATGCGCTGTTCCGGATGACCATCCTGTTCGAGCGCATCGTCTGGCTGGCGCGCCAACTGGTCAACAGCCTCACCCAGGCCCATCGCGCCTGAGCGCCAGCCGGCACCCCGGCCGGGTCCCCCTCTAGGCGTCGAGCGCCAGCGCGAGCGTCACCACGTTGCGCTCGTCCTCGCGCCGGTAGGCGAAGCTGGTGGCCAGGGTGCGCACCAGATGAACGCCGAGGCCGCCGATGCGGCGCTCCTCGATGGAGCCGGAAAGATCCGGCGCCGGCGCCGTCAGCGGATCGAAGGCGTCGCCATCATCGGCGATGACGATTTCCAGATGCTCGACGCGATGGCGGATCGACACGGTGATCTCGCCCTGCCGGTGGTCGGGATACCCGTAGTCGACGGCGTTGTTGACGAATTCGTCGATGGCGAGGGTGAGACGATGCGCCGTCTTGGGCGGCAGCGCGACGGCTTCGCCGAAGAAATCGAGCGCCCGCACAAGCGGCCCGAGTTCCGCAAGGTCATTGGCGAGGCGAAAGTCGATCCGGTCGATGATCATGTGCCCCCGGCCATATCGGATCGAGCGATCAGCCCAGCGTCGCCAGCGCGGCGTCGCGGTTCGGATGGATCGGGATCAGCGTCGAGAAGCCGCTGACGTCGAACACCTCGTGCACCGGCGGGATCAGCCCGCAAATGGCGAGGACGACGCCGGAGCCCTTCGCCAGCTTGGCGGCCTTCAGAACCACCCGCAGCCCGGCCGAGCTGATATAGGTGAGCTCGGCGAAATCGAGCAGCAGCACGCTGCTGCCCTCCGGAATCGCCGCCATGAACTCGTCGAGCTTCGGCGAGGTCGAACTGTCGAGACGCCCCTTCACGGTGGTGATCACCACGTTCTTTTCGACAAAGCGGTCGATCTGCATCGAAGACACGGCTCCGGCTCTAGGGTTCGGCGGACGCAGGGATGCGCCCGCATGCTTTCGCACCAGAACTATCCGAGATCGGCGCTTGCCGGCAAGCCGGCTCGACGCGCCTCAGTGCTCGAAGCGCAAGGTGAGCGTCTGGCGATCGCCGCTCTTGCCGATCACCAGCTTGTCGGCGCGCTTGCTCAGCATGTAGCCGACGAAGCGGGCCACGGCCGCACTGTCGCCAAGCAGGTCCTCGGGCGAAGGGCGCAAGGTCGGAATCTCGATGGGCTCGCCCTGATAGGCGAGCACGATGTCGAAGTTCATCTCGTCGAATTTCGCCCGCATCTCCAGCGTGCCGGGAGCGATGCCGGTGTCGAGCAGCATCTCCACCGCTTCCGCGACCACCGGAATGGCGGCGGAAACCACGTCGCGCCGCGCACCCCATACATCGCCCTGACTTTCGAGAAACTCGGTGGCGACGGTGAACGGGTTGTCGTCGGTGGTCACCGTTACCGCCGCTTCCTGGCGGATGCCGATGCGGAAGAACAGGTTGAGGGCGACGGCGACGGCCGTCGATACCGACAGCGGCGATTCCAGGATCGGCTGCGCCCAGCTCGGCGCCGCATGGACCAGCTCGGGCAGGATCGCCACCGCCAGCCCGGCCATCACCGCCAGACCCACGGTGAAGATGCGCCGGTCGCTCAGCCGCCGGGACAGGATGAGCTCCATGCCGGCGACGATCAGGAACGCGGCGCTGTAGACCAGGATCGCGCCGACGACGGGATCGGGAATGACCGTCAGCGCGCCGATGAGCTTCGGCGAGAAGGCGGCGAGCAGGATCATCACCCCGGCGACGACGCCGATGCGCCAGGCGGTGGCGCCGGTGGCGAAGGCGACGCCGATGGCGGCCGAGGAGGAGGCGCTGGCGAAGCCGCCGGTAACGGCGGCGCCGACGTCGCTCAGCGTGTTGGCGCGGATGGCCCGCGCCGCCTGTCCCATGTCGGCGCGGCGCCAGTCGGCGTCGTCCATGCGCTGCATGGATACCACCGTGCCGAGCATGTCGACGGCCGAAATGATGCCGGTCAGCACCGCCGCGGGCAGCATGGCCCAGGAGAAGGCGAGGCCGGGCCAGCCGAGCTGCGGCAGATCGACGAGGGCGAGCGCGCCGAGCCCGGGTTCCGCCGGAGCGCGGGCGACCCCGACATAGGCGGCGAGCACCCAGCCGACGCCGGCGCCGATGGCGACGGCGAACAGCCGCAGCGCGCCGCGCGAGAAGATGGCCAGCACGATGATGATCAGGAGTGCGGTGAAGCTCACCAGCGGATAACGCAGGTCGAGCAGCGTCGTCACCTCATGGGCACTGAGCCCGAACATGCGGCGCAGCGCCGGCGCGGCCAGCGCCACGCCCAGCATGGTCACGGCAACGCCGCAAATCTCCGGCGGGAACATGGCCCGCATCGCCCCCTGAAACCGGGTGAGGGAGAACTGCGCGGCCGCCGCGATCAGGCTCATCGCCGCATAGAGCGCGGGGCCGCCGGCCGAGAGCGCCTGCACCGCAAGCGGCAGATGCGGGGTGTTGGGAATCTGCACCAACAGCAGGCCGGCGCCGGATTTCGATCGCGGCAGGCATTCGAGGATGGTCGCCACCCCCATGAAGATGATGCAGCTGGTGATCAGGATCTGGGTGTCGCTGAAGGACAGTCCGGCCTCGGTGGCCGCGACCAGGGGATAGACCACGAAGAGCAGCGCGAGCGTCGCATGCTGCACGCCGAGAATGAGCAGCGTGCCGAGCGGCATCTTGTCGTCGGCGGCATAGACGATGTTAGACGGTTTACGCGGCATGGAGGGAGGCACCGGCGGGTTGGACAGGGCAGGGACGGACGCCTCGCTTCCCTCCGCCACCATCGACCTCGAAAAGGCCGTACACGCTGCGATCATAGATCGGGGAATCCGTTGCGCTGACTATGAAACCTCCCCGGTTCCGCCGCAACTCGATCCTTCGTCGCGGCGGCTAGCGCGACCTGCCCAGCAGCCGGCGAGCGACGATGGCGGCGAAGAGCGTGGTGACCGCGCAGGCAAGGGTGGCGAACACCAGCCCGCGTGAGAAGGCATCATGCGACGCCTGCATCAGCGCCTCGCCCGCCGGGCCGCCGAGCTGCTGCGCCGCCGTCACCGCGCCGTCGAGGGTGCGCCGTGCGGCCGCGAGCCGTTCGCCGCCGGCTTCCGGCAGCGTGAGGTGCTCCATGTTCATCCGATAGGTCGCCGCCACGATGCTGCCGAGCACGGCGATGCCGAGCGCGCCGCCGAACTCGAAACTGGTCTCCGAGATCGCCGAGGCGGCGCCGGCCCGCTCCGCCGGAGCGACGCGCATCATCAGATCGGTGGTGAGGGTGCCGACCGGGGACAGGCCGAGGCAGAGCAGGATGATCGAGGCCGACATCACCGGCAGCGGCGCGCGTTCGATCTGGGTCAGCAGCAGGAAGCCGGAGCCGGCAAGGACGAGGCTCGCCACCAGCAGGTCGGCCGGACGCATGCGGCGCACCAGATGCGGCGTCGCCAGCGAGCCGATGGCGAAGCACACGCCGGAGGGCGCGGTCCACAATCCGGCCTCGAACGGCCCCATGCCGAGCACGAGCTGCAAATATTGCGACAGGATGAGGAAGATCCCCATCGCCCCGAACATCGCCATGATGTTGATGCCGAGCGCGGCGCCGATCATCGGCCGGCGCAGCAGCGAGAGATCGATCATCGGGTCGGCGAGACGGTTCTGGCGGGCGACGAAGAATCCGCCGACCACGAGGCCGAGCGCCACCGCCGCGGCGGCCTGCCCGTCCGGCCCGGCGGCGGCGACATGCTTCATGCCGTAGATCAGCGCCAGCACCGCCGTCACCGACTGTGCGGCGCTGACGACATCGAGCCGGCCGGCATGGGCGTCGCGATATTCCGGCAGCAGGATCGGCCCCAGCACGATCAGCCCGACCATCACCGGCACGGCGAGCAGGAACACCGCGCCCCACCAGAAATGCGCCAGCACCGCGCCGCCGACCAGCGGGCCGATGGCGGCGCCGGCGGAGAAGCAGGCGATCCACACGCCGATGGCCAGCGTGCGCTCGCGCTCGTCGAGGAACATGTTGCGGATGAGCGAGAGCGTCGAGGGCGCCAGCGTCGCCCCGGCAATGCCGAGCACCGCCCGCGCGGCGATCAATTCGCCTGCCGAGCGCGAGAAGGCGGCGAGGATCGAGGCGGCGGCGAAGCAGCCGGCGCCGATCAGCAGCAGCCGGCGCCGGCCGATGCGGTCGCCGAGCGTGCCCATCAGCATCAGCAGGCCGGCGACCATGAAGCCGTAGATGTCGATGATCCACAGCAACTGCGTCGCGCTCGGCGCCAGATGCAGGGCGAGCTGCGGCACCGCGAGGTTCAGCACGGTGAGGTCCATCGCATAGACGAGGCAGGGCAGGGCGATGACGGCGAGGCCGACCCACTCCTTGCGCGTGGCCCGTGCGCCGGAGCCGGTCAGCTCATGGGGGTCGGCACGCATGGTCTGCACTCCGCACTCTGCACGGGCCGCTCGGGCCCGGGCGTGGCTCGATAGCCCATTCCGACCGCCCTCGCCACCCGCTTTCCGCTTCGGAAGCCGGACAGGCGCCATGGGAATGGGCAAGTCGCGCCGCGGCAACAGTGCTAGGCTGATGCCCGCGCTTCGTTCGGAACCGGCGTCGGTGCCGGCCGTTTTCAGGGCCGGGAGGAATGTGAGATGAGCCATATACGCTACGAGATCGTCGAGCATGACGGTGGCTGGGCCTACAAGCTCGGCGATGTGTTCTCCGAAACCCATGCCACCCACGAGGGCGCGCTGAGGGCGGCCCGCGAGGCGGCGGCCCGCCAATCGCTGACCGGCGAGACCCGGCCGATTCTCTATCAGGACGCCGCCGGGGCCTGGCATCAGGAGACCGCCGACGGCACCGACCGGCCGGAAGCCGAGATCGAGGACCCGAGCGCCGGCAGGCGCTGACGCCGCCGGCATTTTGCGCCGGCGTCACGGTTGCCTGCGACGCCGGCGCTGCCTAAACACGGGACAGCAATGCCGCTCCGCAAGGCTGGCCCGTGACGCCCGATCCCGCTCCCCAATCGCGATCCGTTGCCGCCCGTCTGCGCTCCATGGTGCGGACCGGCGAGTTGGCGCTCGTCGCGCTTGCCGGCGCGGTCGGCATCCTGGCCGGCGTGGTGGTGGTCGCCCTGGGGCTGGCGACCCAGTTTCTGCATATCCTGCTGTTCGGCATCGCGCCCGATGCCCACCTCTCCACCACGGCGGGACTCGCACCGCTGCTGCTCGTCCTGGTGCCTTCGCTCGGCGGGCTCGCCTTCGGCATTGCCGGGCTGCTGGTCCGGCGAATCTCCTCCGCTGCGCCGGTCGATCCCATCGAGGCCAACGCGCTGCATGGCGGCCGCATGTCGCTGCGGGACAGCCTCATCGTCGCGGTGCAGACCATGGCATCGAGCGGGGTTGGTGCGTCGGTCGGGTTGGAAGCCGGCTATACGCAGGCGTCGAGCGGGCTGGCCTCCCGCTTCGGCCAGGCACTGCATCTGCGCCGTGCGGATCTGAGGCTGATGGTGGGGTGCGCGTCCGGCGCGGCGATCGGCGCGGCCTTCGATGCACCGCTGATGGGCGCCTTCTACGGCTTCGAGCTGATCCTCGGCACCTATGCCATACCGGCTTTCGTGCCGATGATGACGGCGAGCTTCACCGCTGCCCTCACGCGCCGGCTGCTGATGCCGGAGGCGTTGCCGTCCTTGCCGTCGCTGCCCGCGCCGGCGCTCGCCGACCTGCCGCCGGTGCTGCTGCTCGGCGCATTCTGCGCTGTTGTCGGCATCGCGGTGATGCGCGGCGCCACGCTGGTCGAGGCGGGCTTCCGTCGCGCGCCGGTGCCTGTCTATGTCCGGCCGGCGCTGGGCGGGCTGGTGGTCGGACTGATGGCGCTCGGCACGCCCGCCGTGCTTTCCGCCGGTCATGGCGCCGTCTACCATCACATCGCGCGTGACGAACTGCTGGCCCCGCTGGCGCTGCTGCTGTTGGCCAAGGTGGCGGCCTCCTCGGTCTCCATCGGCTCCGGCTTTCGCGGCGGCCTGTTCTTCGCCTCGCTGCTGATGGGCGTGCTGGCGGGACGGGTGTTCGCCGGCGGGCTGGAATTCGTGCTGCCCGGCTTGGCGGCGGACCATGCGCTTTATGCGCTGATCGGCATGAGCGCGCTGGCGGTTTCCGTCGTCGGCGGGCCGATGACCATGACGCTGCTGGCGCTGGAGATGACCGGCGACTTGAATCTCACCCTTGCCGTGCTCGCGGCCTCCGGCATCTCCTCGCTGATGACGCGGCGGCTGTTCGGCTTCTCCTTCGCGACCTGGCGGTTCCATCTGCGCGGCGAGAGCATCCGCGGCGCGCACGACATCGGCTGGCTGCGCGATCTCAAGGTGCGGGACCTGATGCGGATCGAGGTGCCGCAACTCGATGCCGATACGCCGCTCGACGCTGCCCGGCGGACCTATCCGGCCGGCTCCACCACCTATGTCGTCGCCACCGCCGCCGATGGCACCTATGCCGGCATGGTGCCGACGGCGTCGCTCTATGCCGCGACCGAGGCGGAGGGCGAGGCGCCGGCCACGCTGCGCCCGCTGCTGCATCTTGCCGACGCTGTGCTGCTGCCCGACATGACCATCCGCGAGGCGCTGGATGCCTTCGCCGGTGCCGAGGCGGACGTTCTCGCGGTGGTGGACGACGCGAGCCACCGACGACTTGCCGGCGTGCTCACCGAGACGCATGCCATCCGCCGCTACAGCGAGGAGATGAGCCGCCGCCTGAGCGAGATCACCGGCGAGCGCGCCGACTGAGCGGGGATCTCAGCCGACCTCGTGCCAGGCGCGGGCGAGCACGCGCAGCCAGTTCTCCCGGCAAAGCTTGGCGAGTTCTTCCGCCGTGAAACCGTCCGCCGCCAGCGCTTCCACCAGTATTTGCTGCCTGCTGGCGTCGCCTATCGCGGCGGGGATGGTGGCACCGTCATAGTCCGAGCCGAGCGCCACGCCATCGATGCCCACGCGTTCCACAAGATGGCGGATATGCGCCACCATCGCCGAAAGCGGCGTGTCGGCATCTTCCTTGCCGTCCGGCCGCAGCATGGTGGTGGCGTAGTTGAGCCCGACCAGCCCCTCGCTCTCGCGAATGGCGTCGAGCTGGCGGTCGGTAAGGTTGCGCGCCACCGGCGTCAGCGCATGGGCGTTGGAATGGCTGGCGATCAGCGGCTGGTCGGTGGTCTTCGCCACGTCCCAGAAACCCCGCTCGGTGATGTGGGCGAGATCTATGAGGATTCCCATGCGGTTGCAGGTGCGGACCAGTTCGAAGCCCGCCTCTGTCAGCCCTGGCCCGGTGTCCGGGCTCATCGGGAAGGCGAAGGGGACGCCGTGGCCGAAGATGTTGTTGCGGCTCCATACCGGCCCCAGCGAGCGCAAGCCGGCGGCGTAGAAGGTTTCCAGCGCCGCGAGGTCGGGCCCGATCGCCTCGCAGCCCTCCAAGTGCAGCACGGCGGCGAAGGTGCCGGCGGCCATGGCGGAACGGATCTCGGCGGTGGAGCGGCACAGCTTCCACAGGCCGGCCCGATCGAGCCGGAAGGCGATGGCCGCCATGTCCAGTGCGATGTCCAGTGAGGGCGATCGCTCCAGCGGCGCGGCGAGCGGGGTGGCATAGTGGCCGTTCGCATCGGCCTCCTTCAGGATCAGTTCGCCGGAGGGGATGTAGATGGCGCAAAGCCCGCCGGCGAGGCCGCCCTTGCGGGCGCGGGGGGCGTCGATATGGCCGCGCTCCGTGCCCTCGCCGAACTCGCGCACCGGGTCTTCGCCCGCTTTGGCATGTTCCCACAGCCGCAGCAGCACATCATTATGCCCGTCGAAAACCGCTTCCATTCCCGTTGGTCCGTTCCGTCCTGAAGGATCAGCCGCGAAGGGCGGCGATCACTGCCGCACTCTCGGCCACGGCGCCGAAGATGCCGCCCTCGGTGCAGATGGTCTCGATCGCGGCGCGATGATTGGCCTCGACGGTGGCGGCGCAGCCATCGGTGATCAAGAGCGGCTCGTAGCCGCGGTCGACCGCCTCCCGCAAGGTCGAGTGCACGCAGACATCTGTCGTCACGCCGCAAATAAGCAGATGCCGGATGCCGCGGGCGACCAGGATGCGGTCGAGGTCGGTGGCATAGAAGGCGGAGAAGCCGGGCTTGTCGATCACCGGCTCGCCCGGCGCCGGGGCGAGCGCCGGCACGATGTCCCATCCCGGCTCGCCACGGATCAGCAAGCGTCCGAGCGGGCCGGGGCTGCCGATCTCCGCGCCGGCGGCGCGCGAGCGGAAGCGCTTCTGCGGCGTCAGGTCGGTGAGATCCGGCCGATGGCCCTCGCGGGTGTAGACGACGAGCCCGCCAAAGCCGCGCACCGCCTCGCGCAGCGCCACGATACGGGGGACGAGCGCCTGCGCCGGGCCGACATCATAGCCCATGGCATCGACATAGCCGCCGGGCTCGCAGAAATCGCGCTGCATATCGATGATGATGAGCGCGACGGTGGCCGGCGCGAGGTCGCTTCCATGCGGCCAGTCATAGGGGCGGGCGGCGACGCTGGGCATGCGGGGAGGTCTCGATGGGTGGGGAGGAGCCCCGAGTCGTGCCGACCATGCCTGAAGCGGCCGCGGGTTCCAAGATGCCGCTGCGGCGGCGGCCTGCGGCCTGTCATTCCCTCTCCCCGCCCGAGCCTGGCTGTTGCCTGGTTTGGCTTCCGGCATGGCCCAGGCCGGAAACATGCAGCTTAGGCGGTGAGTTGGCTCGCGAGGTGTAGCGGTGAGGGGGAGACGCCATTGGGAAACGGCGGGAATCGTCAAAGACCCCTTACCCCACCCCTCTCCCCGACGGGGAGAGGGAGTTTCGCTGCTCGTTCGTCAAATGGGGACACACTTTCAAGAGGTGGGCAGTGCGTGCGGGGCGCCAACTCCGATCCAGCCCGGCACCACCTCGGCAAGGTCGCGGATGTCCTGGGCGACGCGATTGTCGCCGCGGCTGGTGGAAGCGAAGAAGATGCCGTCCAGCATCAGGCCGATGCGGCGCGCCGTGCGCGAGATGTCGTGCGGCTGGAACAGCCCGGCAGCGATGCCCCGCTGCAACGCATCCTCCAGCAGTTCCTTCTCGCGGCGATAGAAGCCGGCGACCAACGCGTCGAGCACCTCGTCCTGCATGCCCGAGCTGGCATAGTCGGCCATCAGCTTCACCATGCGAATCAGCGTCGGCGCGATTTCGATATGGCTCTCCAGCCAGGCGAGGATCTCGGCGAGCGGGTCGGGCTGATGGGTACGGCGCGCCTCATAGCCGAGCATGAGCTGCTGGATGGCGTGCTCTAGCGCCCGGCGCACCAGATCGTCCTTGTTGTCGAAGTAATGGTAGAGCAGGCCGACATTCATCTCGCACACCTGCGCGATGTCGCGCACCGTCACCACCGAATAGTGCCGCTCGGCGAACAGCCGCAGCGCCTCGTCGAGGATCATCGCCCGGCGTTCCGCCGGGGGCAGGCGCCGGCGTGCCGCTTTTGCGGTCATGATGCGTTCCTCCGTAGAAGTACCGATCGGAAAAGCACGGAATTGTCTGCCTTGCTCATATGCTAAGCGTGCCTGTTTGTTAGGCTTGCATGCCGTATTAAGTCAACGCTTAATAGCGAGGTATCCAGCGACGTCCCCCCCCGCGACCCGGAGCCCCGCCCCATGAAGCGTTTCCTGAGAGCTGCCGCGCTTGCCGCCGGCCTCGCCGCCGTCGTCCTTGCCGGTGCCGACAGCCCGGCGCACGCCGCCCCCAAGAAGAGTTTCAAGGTCGCCTACACGGTCTATATCGGCTTCATGCCGCTGGCCTATATGAAGTCGTCCGGCATCATGAAGAAATGGGCCGACAAATACGGCCTCGACATCGAACTGATCCAGGCCAACGACTATGTTGGCTCGGTCAACCAGTTCATCGCCGGCGAAATCGACGCGGTGGGCGTCGCCTCGATGGACGGGCTGACCATGCCGGCGGCCGGCGGCGTCGACACCTCGGTGTTCCTGATCACCGACTATTCCAACGGCAACGACATCGTCCTCTCCAAGACCGCCAAGGACATCAAGGAACTGGCCGGCCAGGACGTCTACCTGCTGCAATACAGCGTCTCGCACTACCTGTTGAACCGCGGCCTGCAGCAGGCCGGCATCACCGACCCGACGGCGACCAAGACGGTGAACATCTCCGATAGCGAGATCGCCGCCGCCTATGTCTCGCAGAAGGATCTGGCGCATGCGGTGTCGTGGAAGCCGCTGACCGAGGACATGCAGAAGGTCGCCGGCACCACCGTGCTGTTCGACTCGTCGAAGATCCCCGGCGAGATCATGGACGTGTTCGTCGGCAAGACCGAGGTGTTGAAGGACAATCCCGATTTCGCCAAGGCGGTCGTCGGCGCCTGGTACGAGGCGCTCGGCGACCTCAAGGCCGGCGGCGCCAAGGGCGACGAGATGCGGGCGGTGATGACCAGCGCCATGGGCACCGATGCCGGCGGCCTGCAGAGCCAGCTCGACACCACCCACTTCTTCTACACCCCGGCCGAGGCGCTGGCCTTCCTGATCTCCGCCGACAACGCCAAGATCTGGGACAGCATCCGCACCTTCTGCTTCTCGCAGGGACTGTTCGGCCAGGGCGCCACCAGCGTCGACACGATCGGCATCGAAGTCGCCGACGGCACCGTGCTCGGCGACAAGGCCAACATCAAGATGCGGGTCAACGCCAGCTTCACCAAGATGGCGGCCGACGGCAAGCTTTGACGGCTCCGTTCTCGGACAGGCGCGTGCGACGCGGCGCCGATCCGGGGAAAGGGCGCCAGCTGTGTCAAGCCGAACGACCGGCTCCCTCTCCCCGTCGGGGAGAGGGGTGGGGTGAGGGGGAGCCACGCTTCCCAGCCGCTGGAACCCCTCACCGACCCGCTGCGCGGGCCACCTCTCCGCCAAAGCCGGATGTTTCCGGCTTTGGCCTTGCCAGAACCGAACTCGGCCACGGCCGAGTTCGGGCGGGGAGAGGGACAGAAAGAAGCAGAAGGTGCCCGCTGGGCTCTCCACCGAAGCCGGATGTTTCCGGCGTCGGCCTCGCCGGACCCGAACGCGGCAACAGCCGCATTCGGGCGGGGAGAGGGAAGAAACAAGCACAGAAGGCGGGCTCGGTGAAGACCGCCACAGGAAAGGCCGAACCATGCGTCGCATCATCAACTACGCGCCCCGTCCGGGCGTGCGGGTGATCCTCGCCGCCCTGCCATTCGTGCTGCTGGTGGGGGTCTATTTCCTCGGCTCCAGCGCCCGGCTCGCCATCGATCCCGCCGACAAGCTGATGCCCGGCTTCGCCTCCTTCTATGCCAGCATGGTCAGGCTCGGCACCACCATCGACATCGCCACCAAGCAGTATCTCTTGTGGTGGGACACCTGGCTGAGCCTGCAGCGCCTGTTCCTCGGCCTCGGCATCTCCGCGCTGGTCGGGCTGGTGCTCGGCATCCTCGTCGGTTTCGTCCCCTATCTGCGGGCGACCTTCGAGCCGTTCTTCGCCGCCTTCTCGCTCATCCCGCCGCTCGCCGTGCTGCCGATCCTGTTCATCCTGTTCGGCCTCGGCGAACTCTCCAAGATCGTGCTGATCGTGTTCGGCATCGCCCCCTTCATCACCCGCGACGTGATGCTGCGCGTCGCCTCGCTGCCGACCGAGCAGATCATCAAGGCGCAGACGCTCGGCGCCTCCACCTGGCAGATGATCACCGGGGTGATCCTGCCGCAGGTGATGCCGCGCCTCATCGATTCGGTGCGGCTCTCGCTCGGCGCCGCCTGGCTGTTCGTCATCGCCGCCGAGGCGATCACCGCCGAGGGCGGGCTCGGCTACCGCATCTTCCTGGTGCGCCGCTATCTGGCGATGGACGTGATCCTGCCCTATGTCGCCTGGATCACGCTGCTCGCTTTCCTGATGGACTACGCGCTGCGCAAGATCGCCGCCGTCGCCTATCCCTGGGACCGGATCAAGGCGGCCTGAATGACCCAGATCATCTTCGACAATGTCTGGAAGGAATATGGCGCACACATCGTGCTCGAGCGCATCAACCTGACGCTCGACGACCACGAGTTCCTCGCCGTCATCGGCCCGTCCGGCGCCGGCAAGACCACCTTCCTGCGCCTGCTGCTGTCGCAGGAGGCCCCGACGCGCGGGCGCATCCTGATCGACGGCGAGCCGATCGCCCCCGAGCCGACCGCCGATCGCGGCGTCGTCTTCCAGCGCTACTCGGTGTTCCCGCACCGTACCGTGCTCGGCAATGTCATGATGGGCCCGCAATGGGCGGCGTCACCGATGCTCGGCCGGCTGTTCGGCGCCCGCCGCCGCATGGTGGAGGAGCGCGCCATGGCGCTGCTGACCCGCGTCGGCCTCGCCGAGCATGCGGAAAAATACCCGGCGCAGCTCTCCGGCGGCATGCAGCAGCGCCTCGCCCTGGCGCAGGCGCTGATCATGAAGCCGAAGGTACTGCTGCTCGACGAGCCGTTCGGCGCCCTCGACCCCGGCACCCGCAAGCAGATGCACGAACTGGTCAGCGAGCTGTGGGAAGAGAACGCCATGACCATCGTCATGGTCACCCACGATTTGCCGGAGGCGTTCCTGCTCGGCACGCGGGTGATCGCCGTCGAGCGGCGGCGCAACGACCCGCAGGCGCCGGAGCGCTTCGGCGCCACCATCGTCTCCGATTTCGAGGCCAAGTGCGCGGTGGCGCGCGCCAGCCGTCGCTTCGAGGCCGAACGCGCCCGCCTGCGCCTCTCCCTGGTTCCCCAAGACTCTCTCAGCGACGATTCTCTTTCCGCCGGCGGCAGCTCCGCGGCGGCACTGGTGAAGGACTGACCGATATGGCCGACAAGCGCTTCCACCTCGCCTGGTTCATGAACTTCACGCCCGACGAATGGCGCGAGCCGTTCGGGCAGGGGGGCAATCCGTGGGACGGCCAGTTCTACATCGAGATGGCGCAGGCGATGGAGCGCGCCTGCTTCGACCTGATCATGATCGAGGACAAGCTGATGGTGCCGGAGACCTATGGCGCCTCGCGCGACCTCTCGCTCAAGCACGCCATGATGGTGCCGAAGGCCGACCCGGCGCCGCTTGCCGTCGCCATGGGCATGGCGACGCGGCATCTCGGCGTGGTGGCGACCATGTCGACCATGGCCTACCCGCCCTTCATGCTGGCGCGGCTGTCCTCCACCATCGACAGCCTGACCAAGGGCCGCTTCGGCTGGAACGTCGTCACCTCGGCCGAGGACCTGATGGCGAAGAATTTCGGCATGGACCAGCTGCCTCCGCGCGAGGACCGCTACGCCATGGCCGACGAATATATGGAAGTGGTCGGCAAGCTGTTCGATTCATGGGAGCCGGACGCGGTGGTGCTCGACCGCAAGAACGGCATCTATGCCGACGGCTCCAAGGTGCACACGGTCGACCATGAGGGCCGCTTCTATAAGGTGCGCGGGCCGCTCAACACTGTGCCCTCGCCGCAGCGCCGGCCGGTCTATCTCCAGGCGGGCGCCTCGCCGCGCGGGCGCGACTTCGCCGCCCAGCATGCCGATGCCATCGTCTCGGTGGCGAACGGCGTCGAGGGTATGAAGGCGTTCCGCGCCGACATCCGCGCCCGCGCCGAGAAGCTCGGCCGCAACCCGGACGACATCAAGGTGTTCTTCTGCATCTGCCCCAGCCTCGGCGAGACCGAGGCGGAGGCCCGCGCTCGCTACGACAACGTCACCATGTCCGACAATTTCGTCACCGACGTGCTGATCTCGATCTCCGCCATCACCGAGATCGACTTCTCGAAGTATGACCTCGACAAGCCGCTGCCCGAGAAGCTGGTGACCAACGGCGAATCCGGCACGCTCGACAAGTTCCAGCAATGGGGCTCCGGCAAGACGCTGCGCCAGCTGGCGGCGGCCGGCGGCGGCGGCCTCGTCTCCTCCATGGAACTGATCGGCACCCCGGCGCAGGTGGCGGAGAAGATGGGCGCGGCGATGGCGGAGGTCGGCGGCGACGGCTTCCTCATCACCACCCCGGTGCTGCGCGTCTCCCGCCGCTACATCGCCGAGATCTGCGACGGGCTGGTGCCTGAGCTGCAGGCGCGCGGGCTTGTGCGCACCGAGTACAAGCACCAGCTTCTGCGCGACAATCTGCGTGAATTCTGAGCTGCGGCGCCACGTGCGCGGCGAGTTAGGAGGGCGGCGATGAGCCCCTGCCTCAAGAAAGATATCGTGCCGGCTGAACCGGGGCTCGCTCCGGTCGGCCGGCAGCAGTACCGCGACGCGATGGCGCGCCTCGGCGCGGCGGTGAATGTGGTGACCACCGACGGGCCCGGCGGGCGCCACGGCTTCACCGCTTCCGCCGTGTGCAGCGTCACCGACGACCCGCCGACGCTGCTGGTGTGCCTCAATCGCGGCTCGTCGGCGAGCGCCATCGTCCATGCCAACGGGGTATTGTGCGTCAACACGCTGGCGGCCGGGCAGCAGGAACTGTCCGACCGCTTCGGCGGCCGGGTGCCGCCCGCCGAGCGCTTCCAGGCGGGGAAATGGCAGCCGGGCGTCACCGGCGCCCCGGTGCTTCTGGGAGCGCTGGCGAGCTTCGACTGCCGGATCGCGCGGTTCGTCGAGGTCGGCACCCATGACGTGCTGTTCTGCGAAGTGGTCGGCCTCGGCGACGAGGGCGCCCGCGAGGGGCTGATGTATTTCCTGCGCGACTACCACGCCTTGCGTGGGCCGTCGTCCGACTGAGCCGCGGGCAGGTCGAAGATGGCACTGTCCGTCCCGCGCGCCGGGGCGGACAGGGCAGGCGGGATCGATGCCGACGCCGCGGCCGGAACAGGCTGGCGATAGGAGCGTTGCCTCCCGAGCAGGGAGGATCGCATGAACGGGCATTTTCGCATTTCGCTCGCGGCCGGGGCGTTGCTGGTGCTGGCCGCTGCAACACCCGCCGCCGCCCAGACCTCCGGCGGCACCTCCACGGGCAACAGTTCCGCCCCGGCCCTCTCGTCGCCGCCAGCCGGGGACCCGACGCTGCAGCGACCCTCGGCGAACCAGCCCAATCCGACCATGCCGCCATCACCGGCGGCGCCGGCGATTCGGCAACCACCTCCGGGCACCATCACGCCTTCGGTGCACGGCATGCCGACGCCGGACTGTGCGCCCCCCAATTGCGGTACGCCGAGGATCATGACCACGCCGTGATGCGGAGGCCGGGCGTGCGGCATCGTCCGCCGTCGCCAGCCGCTGCGGGGCGGGACGGTGCCTAAGGTCAGCCGGCTCGCAAGCGCGCGGATCGCGTGGCGCGGCCTCTTGGCGGGATCGGCGTCACCTGCCATCGCCTCGCCGGATCGGCGAGGCGTTCAACAAGCGGGGAGCCGCACGGGTCGAGAGGGTCGGCGCGAGGCGGATGGCCAGCCGCTGCGGCCCGCCCGCGCGGTGTTTCCCGGTGGCCCACCGCGCGGCGCGGAGGGGCGGCCTCGTATTGACCCTGCGGCAGTATCGGTTCATGCATGGCTGATGTCGGTCCTTACGATGCAGGCGACGTCCGTCGACACCACCGCCTTCCAGCCTTCCTCCAGCCCGGTCGGCGTGGAGATCGAGTTTTCCGGCCTCTCCGTCCGCGCCGCGGCGCAGGCGCTGCAACGCGGCTTCGGCGGCCGGGTCGCCGAGGAGGATCCGCAGGCCTTCCATGTGCTGGGAAGCCGCCTCGGCGACATGCGGATCGAGCTCGACATCCGCCATGTGCATCCGCATCGCGGCACCGGCAATCCGCTGTCCGGCCTGCCGGAGGCGCTGGTGATCGGGCTGGGCGGCCTGCTGGCGCCCTTCGTGCCGCGCGAGCTGATCATCGGCCCGTTCGACCGTTTCGAGCTCGACCGGGTGAACGAACTCGTCGCTCTTCTCCGCGAAGCCGGGGCGCGAGGCGAGGGCGCCACGCTTTTCGACGGGCTGGGCCTGCATTTCAATGTGGCGCAGCCGAGCGCCGATCCACGCCAGATCGTCGCCACCTTCAAGGCGTTCCTGACCCTTGAGCCGCATTTGCGGCGCGAGATCGGCGCCGGCCTGCTCGCCCGTGTCCACGCGCCGCCGGCCTTTCCGCCCGATTATGTCCGGCGGGTGCTGGCGGGCGGGTACTGGCCCGACCTCGCGACATTCACCCGCGACTACCTCGCGGCCAACCCGACGCGCAAGCGCTCGCTCGACATGCTGCCGTTGCTGCTTCATTTCAGCGCCGGCGCGGCGTTTCCCCGCTTCGCCGGCAAGGTCAAGCCGCGGCCGGCCTTCCATTACCGCCTGCCGCTCGCTTGCGTCGGCCGCCCCGGCTGGACCATCACCGAGGATTGGGAGCGGTGGCGGGCGGTGGAGCGGCTGGCGGCGGAGATCGCCGCGTCCGCACCGCGCGGCACGGGCTCCTGATCCGAGCGCCTCGAACGGCCGCGCCGCGGCGCCCGCGGGCGGGGAGCGGTGCCGGCAATGCCGGCACGGTGCGGCGGCTAGTGCTTCACCGCGGCGAACATGCCTTCCATGGCGGCGATGCTGTCGTCATAGAATGCCTGGTAGCGCCGCCGGCTGGTGTCGGCGAGCCCGGTCAGCGGGCTCGGATCCCTGGCGAGCCGCAGCAGGCTGGCCACCAGTTCGTCGAGATCGGCATGGCCGTGCATCGGATCGCCGGTCTCGATGCCCTTACCGCCCCATTTGGTCGTCAGCAGCGGCATGCCATAGGCCATGGCCTGCACGGTCTTCACATTGATGCCGGTGCCCATCGTCACCGGCGAGACCACGACATCGACCTCCGCGTAGAAGGAGCCGATATCCGGCACGAAGCCGTGCAGCTTCACCCAGGGCCGGGCGAACAGCGCGGCTTCCTCGGGCGCGAGATCCTGGATCATGTCGCGCACCTGCCCGGCAATATGCAGGGTGAACGGGCACGGCTTGCCGTCGATCTGCCGCTCGATCGCCTGCAGCAGCTGCAGCGCGATGGCGAGGTTGATGCGGTTGGCGCTCGCCACCATGCCGACATTGGCCATGCGGGTGAAGGCACGGTCGAGGAAGCGGGCTTCCTCGACATGCGGGATGACGATGGCGGTCTCGCGCCCGGTCACCGAGTTGAAATAGGCCGCCTCCTCGGCGCGGCGGGCGACCACGAGGTCGGCGCGGCGCAGATAGGCGCCTTCTTCCTCCGGCGAGCAGGAGAAGAATTCGAGCGGCTGGCCGTTCCGGCGCAGCATCTCGTAGCGGTCGCCCATCTTGTCGTGGGTGTCGATGACCTTGAGGATGTGGGCGGGCACGTAGTCGAGCAGGCGCGACTGGAACACGTAGGAACAGAACACCACGTCGATGTCACGGGTGGAGCAGAGCAGCCTGATGTGCTCGCCGAGCCCCTCCTCGTACCAGCCGTCGAACGGGATCGGCTGGCCGTCGGAGCCGAGGCCGTGGGTGTTGGGCAGGATGTCGAGGCTGTCCCAGGCCGCATGCATCATCGCCAGCGTCCTGGCGTCGTACATGTGGCTTTCCAGCAGCGCGAAATGCACCTTGTGCCCCATTTGCTGGAACTTGCGGGCGAAGGCCTGGATGGTGGCCTGGTTGCCGTGATTGTCCGGATGCGAGGGGAAGGGGCTGAAATACAGCACGTTCAGCGCCCCGGAGCGCCGGCGCTCCAGCGCGGAGAGCGGCGGCTGGCGTTCGGCGTGGGCGGCGGCGATGTCCGGCGCGGTGCCGGCCGGCAGATGATCGATCAGGAAGGTGTCGCGCCATTTCTCGACGAGCATGGCGCCGTGGCGCTGCGCCAGCTGCTTGGGCTGCGCCGTGCTTTCCTCGGCATAGGAGCCGTGCTCGAAATGGATGACCTGCGACGGCGCCACGCACACCACCCGGTGGCCCTTGGCGCGGGCGGTCATGGCCAGATCGGAATCCTCGCAATAGGCCGGCACGTAGCGCTCGTCGAAGCCGCCGATCTCGCGCCAGAACGAGCCGCGCACCAGCATCGAGGCGCCGGTCGCATAGTCGATCTCGCGGGACAGGGAATAAAGCGGCGTCTGCCGCTCGCGGCCGCGGCCGATATTGCCGGCCGACCCGTCGGAATAAAGCACGGCGCCGGTTTCCTGGATCGCGCCGTCCGGATAGATGAGCTTCGAGCCGGCAATGGCGATGCGCGGATCGGCGTCCATCTCCGACAGCAGCGGTTCGAGCCAGCCGGGCAGGACCACGGTATCGTTGTTGAGGAACAGCAGGTGACGGCCGCTGGCCCGGGCGGCGGCGGTCTTGCAGTTCAACAGGAAGCCCTGGTTGCGCTCGCCCCTGGCGACCCGCAGGCCGGGGAACAGCGTCGCCGCATCCACGGTCTCGTCGGTCGAACCGTCGTCGGCCAGGATCACCTCGTAGCGGATGCCGGTGGCGCGGCCGGCGACCAGCACCGAGCTGAGGCAGGGCCGGGTGAGCTCCCATTTGTTGTAGGCCGGCACGATGATCGACACGTCGATCGGCGTGCTGGCGTCGTAGGACGGGAAAGCCGCCGGCGCCGCGGTGCGGCAGCTCTCGACATACAGATCGAGCGGTAGCACCCGGGCGCGGTCCAGCACCCGCAGCAGCGAGGAGCGGTTGGCGAGTTCGCCGAAATTCTCCCGCACCAGTCCCCGGCCATTGTCGGCAAGGCGCGACCACAGCGCGCTGTCGCGATAGAGGGCGACGACGGCATCGGCGAAGGCTTCCGGCTCGTCGCGGATGAGCGCGTGGAGGCCATCGACGATGCCCATGCCTTCCGCCGCGATGGCGGTGCACACCGAGGGCACGCCGGCGCCCAGGCTGGCGCCGAGCTTGCCCTTGATCCCCGCGCCATAGAGGAGCGGCGCGACGCTGAGCCGGTAGGAGGCCAGCACCGGCTCGAGATCGGGGACATAGCCGACATGGCGCACACCCGGCTCGCCGGCCAGCGCCACCACCTCGGGCGGCGCCTCCGCGCCGACGATGTGGAACTCGACATCGGGCAGCGCCGCGCGCACCCGCGGCCATACCTTGCCGACGAACCACAGCACGGCATCGACATTCGGCGGATGCTTGAAGCCGCCGAGGAAGAAGACATGCTCCCGGCCGGCATAGCCCGGCGGGTCCTCGTCGACCGGGCTGTAGAGCGCGGGGAACACCGAGATCTTGTCGCGATCGACATATTCCGCGAGGAAGGGGATCTCGGCGGGGCTGACCAATATGACGTGGTCGACGGCGCGCATCATCGCCACCTCGCGCTCGCGCGTCGCCTCCGCCCTGGCGCGCATGGCCGGATCGCCGCTCAGCTCGGCGGCGCGGCCCTCGCGCAGGAAGTAGAGATCGGGCGCGTGCAGCACCATCAGCGCGTCGGGTGCCACCTGTCGCGCCGCCGGCAGCATGGCTTCCGCCACATCGAAGCGGACGAAGTAGAAGGCGCCGAATGTCGCCCCCTCGGCCCGCACATAGTCACTGGCGCTGTCATAGCCGCTGGCCCGGGTGATCACGGTGACGCCGAGCGCCTCAAGGTTCTGCCGGTAGGGCGCGGTGTCGGTGAGGTCGGTGGCGCAGAACACCACCTCGAAGCCGACGGCGCGCAGATCGGCGATGACGCCGAAGGTGGCGCGCTCGCCGGCCGACACGTCGGGGCGCGGCAGCCGGTAGTCGGCGACCAGGATCCGCTTCGCGCGCAGGGGATCGTCGACCGGTGCCCTGGCCTTGCCATGGTCGGCCGCCTCGGCGGTGAGGCTGATGAGCAATTCGGCGTCGCGCCGCGCCTCGGCAATCTTCCTGGGATCGCGCTTGTCGGCGGAGCGGCGGAACCGCACCGCGCTCGACGCCGAGACCGGCGCCACCAGGCTCGCAAGCGTGCGCAGCGCCAGAGCGTGCAGGGAGGAGCCGGCTTTCGTCCGCTGCCGGGCCGGTTCCACCGCATGGCCGCACGCCACCAGCCAATCCTGCTGGAAGCGGGCCGGCTTGCGGCTCTGCAGCGAGCGGCGGAGGCTGAAGGCGGTGCGCTCGGGCAGCACCGGCGCCGCCAGAAGAAGGAAGCGCAGCGCCGCCCGCTCCAGGCTTTTGCGCAGCGGCCGCATCGGCTTCGAATAGGCCCGGCGCAGCTCGCGCACCAGCCGGTCGCCGGCCGCGGTCATCGCGGCGCAGCGCTGTTCCGCCTGACGGTGTGCCGCCTCTCCGGCGAATTTCGCCTCGGCGAGCTGCCGTCGCAGATCGTCGATCTCCAGTTGGCGGTTCGCCTCGCCGAGGCTGTTGAGTTCGAGTTCACGCGCCTTCAGCGCCTGCTCCCGGGCTTCGATGCCCGCCTGAAGATTCAAGGCGATGCGTTCGCGTGCCTGAAGCTGACCGTTCAGTTCGGCCAGTGTCTGCTCGCTCGCCTGCAGCCGGGCGGCGAGATCCGTAGCCTTGAGGCGTTCATCATGTGCGGCTGCCGTGAGGTCATCGATGCGGCCGCGCAGGCTGTCGGACAGCGCGCGCTCTTCCGCAAGCTCGTCGGACCGCCGGATGACGCTGGCGAGCGCCGAGACCAGCGCGGCCATCGGCGGGGCGCTGTCGTCATCCGCCAAAACCCGGCTGCCCTCGATGTCCGTCATGAGTCGTTCAACGTCCCGCAGGTTGGATGATGTCTGTTCGATGGCGCGCTCGGCAAGGCGCGCCTGAAGCTGTGGCCGCTCCGACAGGAAAGTTTTGCTGAGCTCCCCGAGCCGGCCGACATCGGAAACTACGGCTTCGGTCGTGCCGAGGTGCTTATGGAAAGCACCCCGCATCTTGTCGATGGACGAATAGCCGGCGCCCTCCGCCATCATCACCAGCGGTATCGTCTTCGCTCGGAATGCGGCCAGCGAGAGGTGCATGCGTCCGGTCACCAGCAGATCGACGGCGCCGAGTACGATTATGTTGCCGCTGTAGCCAATCTCCGGATCGACCTTGATGGCGCGACCTTCGCCGAGATGCCGAGTGATCCAGTCGAGAGCGAGATCCTGATAGTCGTCGTCAGAAGGATGGTTTTCCCACCGGCGCTCATCATTGGAAAACAGCACATAGAGCGCGTCCGGATGCGCCCGCGACAGCTCGTTCAAAATGTCGGCGACGAAGAGAAGGCGGTTTTCATGCGTATGTTCGTTGAAGAACGAGCGGAACGAATGCTCCGCGAAATTGAGGCCGATGACGGGGCGAAGACCGTCGGAGGCGGCGATCTCCGCCAGCACGGACTCGGTCACGGCGGTGGGCACTGGAGAACAAAAAAAGGAAATGTCGGGGAAGTAACGCCCCTTCAGGCCGGTCTGGCGCCGGAAGTTCTCCAGCGAATGATCATCCCGCAGCAGGAAATTGACGCCCGGCATGAGGCGCAGGCGTTCGAGAATTTCCGACGCAACCCGCGAACGGAACGAGCAGGAGACAAAAACCGGAAGCCCGTGCAGCAGCGCTTCCGTCACGAGATCGAGCCGCTCGAAGCTCGGCTCAAGCCCGCACGTGCCGTCTATGATGTCGGCGCCGAGCAGGAAAAGGACGTCGTTCGGCCGTAGCTGACCGCTGAAGTCTCGGATCGGCCCGGGAGCTTCGCTGACGCTTGATCCCTCCGACGCCAAAGCGAGCCGGTCGAGCCACAGACATTCCGGGCCGGGATTGACGATGACGACCGCATGGTGGCGGAACAGTTCCAGGGCACCGCGCAGCATGCCCTCATCGCCCTTGCTGCCCGGTGAGGCGGGAGGAACGAGGATGATGCGGCCTGTGCTCATGGAACGTCCTTGTCTGCGTCTCGGGCCGACATGCCAATCCGTAGTTGAGCGGATCGGTTGGATGCAAGGGGAGGGCGTGGCGGGCTGGTGTCGATTTGTCCGCCGGTTACGGCTGCGCCCCCGGTGCCTCTGGTGACCTGTGGCCTAGTGAATATTGGTGACCGTGGAGCCGCCATTGGTGAGCGCCACCTTGACGACGTTGCCGCTGCCGAAACGTTCCGAAAACACCGGGTGCAGGTTCGGGTCGGCGAGGAACAGCACGAAGCCGCCGCCGCCGGCGCCGAGCAGCTTGCCGCCCCAGGCGCCCAGTTCCTTGCCGTGAATATAGAGCTCGTCGATGGCTGAGTTCGACACCGAGTTGCCGAGCTGGCGCTTCAACTGCCAGCCATGATCGAGCAGCTCGGCGAAACGCACGATGGTCGACAGGTCGTCGCCGGCCGCCTCGAGCAGCGAGGCCCCGATGCGGGTCATCTCGTACATCTCGCGCAGATAGCTCTCATTGGCACCCGATTTGGTCCGCTGGTCCTGGCTTTGCAGCACGGTGGAGGCGCTGCGCTGCCCGCCGGTATAGACCAGCAGCATGGAGCTGTTCAGCAGAGTGAGGCGGCTGGTGGTCAGCCGCAGCGGCTCGATCGAGAACGAATCGCCGGTGAACTCGTAGCGCGCCAGACCGCCGAAGGCGGCGTGGATCTGATCCTGCACGCCGACATTCTCCTTGAGAATGTCCTGCTCCATATGGATCGCCTGCCGGGCCAGCTCATAGCGCGTCAGCTCGATGCCGCGCATGCGGTTGAGCAGGTTGAGGAAGCCGACGGTGAAGGAGGAGGAACTGCCGAGCCCGGTCGAGCCCGGCAGATCCGACATGGTGGCGATGTTGAGCGGCGCGGTCCAGCCGTGCAGCTTCAGCGCCTCGCGGATCACAGGATGCTGGATGTCCTCGACCCGGGCGACGCTCTCCGTGGTGCGGTAGGTGACGCGGAAGGACTGCTCGGCGATCGCGGCGAGCGGCAGCGCCTGGATGTAGACGTACTTGTCGATCGTGCCGCCAAGCACGGCACCGGGATGCGCGCGGAAATGCGAGGGGTAGTCGGTGCCGCCGCCGAGAAAGCTCGCCCTCAAGGGAGTTCTGCTGATCCACATGTCGTGCCTCGGGGTTCAGATCGATTGTCGCAGCAGATCCAGCACGGAACCGCCCTCGTAGCGCCGGCCGCGAATGCCGGCGGCGGCGGCGGCCTGCATGTCCGCCTCGGTGTCGCCGATCATCACGCTGCGCGCCGTGTCCACCGGCCAGGCGGCGAGAAGGTCCTCGAGCATGCCCGGTCCCGGCTTGCGGCGGCGGCAGTCGCGGCGATAGGCCTCGACGGCGGCGTCGACATGGTGCGGGCACCATTCGATGGCGTCGATGTGCCCGCCGACCGCCGACAGCTCGTCCTGCATCGCCCGGTGAAAGCGGAGAATCGCGGCTTCGTCATAATGGCCGCGCGCGACGCCGGCCTGATTCGTCACCACGAAGACCAGGTAGCCGGCCGCATTGGCATGGGCGACCGCCTCGCGGGCGCCGGGCATCCAGGCCAGGTCCTCGACGCGGTGGGTGTAGCCGGCATCGCGGTTCAGCGTGCCGTCGCGGTCGAAGAATATCGCCGGACGGGTGCGCACGCGCGGCAGTTCCTCCTGCACGCGGGCGAAGGTCTCGGGTATGCCGATATCGATGAAATAGCTGCCCGGCGGCGCGGCGACCGCGGCCACCCGGCCGGCGGCGACGAGGCGCGGCAGCACGTCGGCTTCCAGCGAGCACGCCGTGCCGGAGGGGATGAGATCGATAATCTCCCGCCTCAGCAGATAGACGCCGGCATTGATGAGGCCCGGCTTGCCGGCGCGTTCCGGGCTCTTCTCCAGAAAGGCGCGGACATGATGGCCGTCGAGGGTGACGCTGCCGAAGCGCCCGGCATCCGGCACCTGCTGCAGCAGCATCTGCGCGGCGAGGCCGGGCTCGGCGGCCCGGGCGTCGTGGAAGGCGCGCGCAAAGCGCACGAGATCGGCATCGATCCAGGAATCGCCGTTCAGCAGCAGGAACTCGGGATCCAGTACCGGCGCGGCAAAAGCCAGCGCGCCGCCGGTGCCGAGAGGAGCAGGCTCCACCAGGACCTCGATATCGGCGCCGTAGAGACTTTTGCCGTCGAACGCCTCGACGATCTGCTCGCCGAAGCGCCCGGCCAGCAGCACGATGCGGGTGATGCCGTAGCGGGCGACTTCCTGGATCAGGTGATCCAGGAACGGCCGGCCGGCCACCGGCAGCATCGGCTTCGGAGTGGCCGCCGTCAGCTCACCGAGGCGCGTGCCGAGCCCACCGCAGAGGATCAGCGCTTGGGAGAGCAAAGGGTCGACTCGACGAGCGCACAGATCAGGTGCCCGACCGTGATATGCGCTTCCTGGATATGGTTGGTCTGGCCGTGCGGCACGGCGATGAGGATGTCCGACAGCGCCGTCATCCTGCCGCCATTGGCGCCGGTGAGGCCGATGGTGACGATCCCCATCTCGCGCGCCACCTCGAAGGCCTTGACCACATTGGCGCTGTTGCCGCTGGTCGACATGCCGACCAGCACGTCGCCGGCCCGGCCGATGCCGCGGAGCTGGCGCGAGAAGGTGTTCTCGTAGCCATAGTCGTTGCCGATCGCGGTCAGCGCCGACGTATCCACCGTGAGCGACAGCGCCGCCATCGGCTCGCGGTCGAACAGGAAGCGGCCCATCAATTCGGCGGCGAGATGCTGGGCGTCGGCGGCCGAGCCGCCATTGCCGCAGAAGATCACCTTGCCGCCATTGGTCAGCGCCGCCATCCACGCTTCCGCGGCGCTGGCCACGTCGTCGCTCACCTCGGTGAGGCGCTTCATCAACCGCTCGGTTTCAGCGAAATATGCCGAAATGACCGCCGCCCGGTCGGTCGAACTTGTCAGCATGCGTTCTCTCACTTTGCCGAGCGTGCCCCCGGCTTTTCAGCGCTTCGGTCCGTCGTCCCCGAATGCGAGAATCCGACATAGCCGTTCCTCCCGGAAAACGCCAGTCTCTGCTTTGTACAGTTCGAAATTAGAAACAGTTGAATGGCGATCGGGGAGAGGCAGCCGGGCCAGCGGGCGGGAGGTGGAGAGCTGCACACCGGATCACCGGCGTCCGGCGTGTCCGGGCGGCGAGGGAGCTTTGGTTCAAACCCTTGCCGTTTATGAGATTTTCGGGGGTGTCAGCAGGGCGGCGGCGGCTCGTGCCCGTGGTGTGGCCGGCGGTTCGCATCGGGAGCGAACGATCCGAGCCGCTCTCCTGCGGCGGTCATTCCGCCCTGCCGGATCAACGCGGGGTACGCACTATGCCTTACGCCGTCGGACGGGGGAGGGCCGGTGGCGGCCCTCCCCCGTCCGGTAGGTCATGCCTTGAAGTCTTCGAGCCGGAACGGCAGCGAGCGCAGCCGCTGACCGGTGGCATCGAAGATGGCGTTGGACAGCGCCGGGGCGACGCCCGGCACGCCCGGCTCGCCAATGCCGGTCGGCGCGTTGGCCGACGGCACGATGTGTACCTCGACCTTCGGCATCTCCGACATGCGCAGCGGGATGTAGGTGTCGAAATTGGCCTGCTCGACGACGCCCTTGTCCAGGGTGATCTCGTCATGCAGCGCCGCGCCGAGCCCGAAGCCGACGCCGCCCTCGATCTGGGCGGCGATCACATCCGGGTTGACGGCGATGCCGCAATCGACCGCGCACACCACCTTGTCGACCTTGATCTGGCCGTTCACGACGGAGACGTCGATTACGCTGCCGACCACGGTGTTGAAGCTCTCATGCAGCGCGATGCCGCGACCCTTGCCGGTGCCAGGCCTGGTGCCCCAGTTGGCCTTCTCGGCCAGCAGCTTGAGCACGCCGGTGTGGCGCGGCTTGTCCTTCAGCAGTTCGAGCCGGAACTCGACCGGGTCGCGGCCGGCCGCGCGGGCGAGTTCGTCGATCGTCACTTCCACCACATGCGCGGTGTGGGTGTGGCCGACCGAGCGCCACCACAGCGTCGGCACCTTCACCTGCGGCGAATGCAGCTCCACCATCAGATTGCCGATGTCGTAATGGGTGTCGGACGCGCCTTCCACCGACGTGCCGTCGACGCCTTCCTTCACCGCGAAGGCTTCGAACGGCGTGCCGATCATGAAGGACTGGCCGACGATGCTCTGCTCCCATCCGGCGATCCTGCCATCGGCGGTCACCCCGGCGCGGACCTTATGATAGAACATCGGCCGGTAATACCCGCCCTTGATGTCGTCCTCACGGGTCCAGACAAGATGGACCGGCGCCCGGCCGTCAATGGCCTTGAGGATGGTGGCGGCCTCGGCGACATAGTCGGCGGTGGTGGTGGCGCGCCGGCCGAACGAGCCGCCGGCCCACACGGTCTCGATCTTCACCTGCTCGGGCTTGAGGCCCATGATGCCGGCGGTGACCGCCTGCTCGATGGTCTGGAACTGCGAGCCGGTATGGATGGTGACGCCATCAGCCGTCTTCTCGATCACGCAGTTCAGCGGCTCCATCGGCGCATGGGCGAGATAGGGGAAGGCGAACTCGGTCTCGATGACCTTGGCCGCGCCGGCGATGCCCTTGGCGGCGTCCCCCCGCTTGGCGGCGCTGCGTCCGGCGGTGTCGGCGAGCTTCTTGTACGCGTCGAGCAGTTCGGCGGTGCCGCGGTTCTCCGCGTTGCTCTCATCCCACTCGACGGTGGTGAGGGCCTCGCGGCCCTGGAGCGCCGCCCAGGTGTTCTGCGCCAGCACCGCGACCCCGGCGGGGACGGCGACCACGTCGACCACTCCCGGCACCTGCTTGGCGGCGGCGGCATCGAAGCTCTTCACCGTCGCGCCGAAGCGCTCCGGACGCTTGATGACGGCGGTGAGCATGCCGGGGCGGCGGATGTCGAGCGCATAGACCGCCTTGCCGTCGGTCTTGTCGGCGGAATCGAGGCGCGGCAGCCGCGTGCCGATCAGCTTGAAGTCCTTCGGGTCCTTGAGCTTCACCTCGGCGGGGATCGGCTGGCGGGCGGCATCGGCGGCCAGCTCGCCGAAACTGGCGGTGTGGCTGCCGCTCTTCAGCGTACCCTTCTCGATGGTGATGCTGTCGGCCGGCACCTTCCATTTCTCGGCGGCGGCGGCGACCAGCATCTGCCGGGCGGCGCCGCCGGCCTTGCGCAGCTGATCCCAGCTATTGGCGACCGAGGTCGAGCCGCCGGTACCCTGCACCGGGCCGAAGGCGAGGTTGTTGTAGAGCTGGGCGTCGGCGGGCGCGAAGGCCGCGCGCATCTGGCTCCAGTCGGCGTCCATTTCCTCGGCGACGATGGTGGCGAGGCCGGTGGTGACGCCCTGGCCCATGTCGAGATGCTTGATCAGCACGGTGACGGTGCTGTCCGGCGCGATCTTCACGAAGGCGTTCGGCATCGGGCCATCGGTCGGCGCGGCCGCGAAGGCCTCGGACGGGCCGAGGCGCACACCGATGACCAGGGCGCCGGAAACGGCCGCGGCGGCCTTGAGGAAGCCGCGGCGCGAGGGCGCGGCGAGAGCCGGTGCGGGCGCGAGGCGCTCAAGCATCCGGGCGTAGTCTGCGGGCTTGATGATGTGCATGGCGTTCACGCGAGGTTGGAGGCGGCTTCGTGAATGGCAGCGCGGATGCGCTGATAGGTGGCGCAGCGACAGACATTGCCGTCCATCGCCGCGTCGATGTCGGCGTCGGTGGGCTTGCGGTTCTCGCTGAGCAGCCCGACGGCGGACATGATCTGGCCGGACTGGCAATAGCCGCACTGCACCACGTCCAGCTTGCGCCACGCCGCGACGACGGCGGTGCCGACCTCGCCGCCGACGCCCTCGATGGTGGTGACGCTCTTGCCCTCGACATCGGAAAGCGCCGTCTGGCACGAGCGCACCGGCGCGCCGTCGACATGCACGGTGCAGGCGCCGCACAGCGCCGCGCCGCAGCCGAACTTGGTTCCGGTCAGTCCGACCACGTCACGCAGCGCCCATAGCAGCGGCATGTTGCCATCGGCTTCGACGGTGCGTTCGGATCCATTGAGTGTGAATTTCATCTCTCGCCCTCTCCTTCAGGGATGAGGACGCGCGGATGCTGCGCCGCCGAACTCCCGGCCCACGGCGAACACCTCTACGCTCCCGCGCAAAGGCTAGGCTTCATGACGGGCATCATCTAATCACCAGTCCGTTACTGGTAGTCGGCCGCGCAACCGGAGGCGGGAGGCCGGTTTTCGGTAGGTGGAGGCGTGTAGAGTTAAGAACAGTTCAAATCGGATTCGCGTCTCACAAGTTATAGCGATTCCAATTGGATGCTCCCGAGCTTACTTCGCGCGCCCACGCATGTTAAACGCGTCCGGATGTCCTCTCGAAGCGGATGGTGGATCGCTCCCGCATGCAGCCAGACCTGTCGCTCGTCTTCTCGGCGCATGGGACCGAGCTGAGGCGCTACCTCAATCGCCGGCTGGGCGATCAGCACATGGCGAGCGATCTCGTGCAGGACACCTTCGTCCGCGTCATCGAGCGACGGGAAACCCGCGTCCAGGACGTCCGCGCCTATCTCTACACCGTGGCCCGCAACCTGCTGCTCAACCACCTGAAGCAGGAGGCCCGGCGGCGCACCGACGTGGTCGCGCCGGAAACGCTCGGCGACATCGCCGCCGACCAGCCCTCTCCCGAGGAGGCGGTCGATTCCCGCCTCCAGTTGGAGCGCATCCATCTGCTGGTGCAGGAACTGCCGCGCCGGACGCAGGAAATCTTCGTGCTGAACCGCATCGACGGCCTAACCCATGCCGAGGTCGCCCAACGCCTGGGCCTTTCCGAGAGCGCGGTGCAGAAGCATCTCGCCATGGCGATCGCCCATATGACCCGGCGCCTGCGGACGCGCTGAGGCGATTTTTACGGCCACGCCCCGGCTCGGTTGTCCTATAGGGGCGGATGCGACGTTTCATGGAACGACCGGTGAACGACAGGGAGCAGGACGCGGAGGCCATCGAGCAGCGGGCCGCGGAGTGGGTGGCGCGGCTCGACGGGTCGCCGCTGAGCGAGGCGGAGAAGGGTGAGCTGCGCCGCTGGCTGGGCCAGGATCCCGAGCACCGCGCCGCCTTCGAGGAGGCGAGCGCCACCTGGCGCGAGCTCGCGGCGCTGCGTCTCGATCCCGGGCCGCTGCGCGCGGTGGTGCCGCCGCGCCGACGGGTCTCGGCCGCGCGCAAGGCGGCGCGCGCCGGGGCTCTGGTCGGGCTGCTGGTACTGGCGGCCGGCGTCGCCCGCTTCCAGTTCGGCGATCCCTGGCTGATGCTCGCCGCCGATTACCGCACCGCGCCCGGCGAATTGCGCACCGTCCCGCTGCCGGACGGCAGCACGGTGGAACTCGGCGCCTCCAGCGCCATTGCGCTCGATTTCAGCGCCGGCGAGCGCCGGGTGCGGCTGCTGGCCGGCGAAGCCTTCTTCGCGGTGGCGCCGCAGGCCGGCGCCGAGACGCGCCCCTTCGTCGCCGAAGCCGCCGGCGGCTCCACCACTGCGCTCGGCACCCAGTTCGTCGTCGAGGAGAGCGGCGACGCGGCGGACGTGCTGGCCATCGAGCACCAGGTGGAAGTCGCGCCCGGCACGGCGGAAGCCGGCAAGGCGGTCGTGCTGTCGCCGGGGCAGGAGGTGCGTTATCGGCGCGATGGCGGCATCGGCCGTGTCCGCACCCGCGACATCGCGACGGCGACGGCCTGGCGGCGCGGGCTGCTGGTGTTCAACGGCGCCCGGCTCGGCCATGTGGTGGAGACGCTCAACCGCTACCGTCGCGGGCGCATCGTCATCCTCGACGATGAGCTGGCGCAGCGGCGGGTCAGCGGCGTGTTCCCGACCCGCGATCTCGACGATGCCATCGAGACCATAACCGCCGAGCTCGGAATCGGCTCGCGGTCGATTTATCCATTGATCACAGTGCTTTATTGAAAATATGTCCGAAGCCGCAACTTTTTTTACGGTCACGGTCCCGTCAGTTGTCTTCCTTCCTGCGAGCCGGCGCGAGCCGGCCGGCGATTGCACGATCTGGCAGGGAAGGACGATCGATGAGGCTTCGGGTGACCGGCGGCGCGCAGCGCCTGCGGCGGCATTATCTCGGCGGTGCGGCCCGCCATGCCCTCGTTCTCGGCGTGGCGGCGGTGACCCTCGGGGTGCCGATGCAGGGCGCCCAGGCCCAGACGCAGCCCTCGTCGCAGGCGGCGAGTGTCGCGCCCGCGCGGATCGCCTTCGACATCCCGGCGCAGGATCTCAACGCTGCCGTGCTCGCCTTCGCGCAGAAGGCCGGGGTGCGGGTGTTCTTCGATACCGCCAAGTTCGGCGGCCGGCGTTCCTCCGCCGTCTCGGGGACGATGAGCGCCCAGCAGGCGCTGGACGCGCTGCTGCGCGGCACCGGCCTCGGCTATCGCTTCACCGCGCCGAACCGGGTCACCATCGTCGACCCGGCCGCCTCGGCGGCAACCTCCGGCGAGACCGTCGGCATCGAACTCGACACCATCGCCGTGCAGGGCAGCGGCGACGGCACGGTCGGCTATGTCGCCACCCGCAGCACCGCCGGCACCAAGACCGACACGCCGCTGATCGAGACTCCGCAATCGGTCTCCGTGGTCACCCGCCAGGAGCTCGACGACCGCAACGTGCAGTCGCTGACCCAGGCGGTGGCCTATACACCCGGCGTGCGCACCGGCCAGAGCGGCTACGACCCGCGCTACGACGCCTTCACCATCCGCGGTTTCGACGCCACCTATACCGGCATCTACCGCGACGGCCTGCGCTGGCCGGGCGCCAACATGTCGGTGTTCAAGATCGAGCCTTACGGCGTCGAGAGCGTCACCGTGCTGCGCGGCCCGAGCTCGGCGCTCTATGGCCTCGGCTCGCCGGGCGGCCTGGTCGACGTCACCTCCAAGCGGCCGACCGAGGAAGCCTTCGGCGAGGTCGAGCTGCAGGGCGGCAACTATGATCTGTGGCAAGGCCAGTTCGACATTGGCGGGCCGCTCGACAAGGACGGCACGCTGCTCTACCGCCTGACCGGCCTGTTTCGCGACGCCGGCTCGCCGAACACGCTCGGCGGCGGCGTCAACGACATGAACTTCATCGCCCCGGCACTAACCTGGAAGCCGAGCGACCAGACCAAGATCACCTTCCTCGGCGAATATCAGAAATCCGAGACCCCGGCCTCGCTGCCCTTCTATGGCTGGGACGGCTCCGGCACCGAGACCTTCAGCCGGTCTCCAGGCGACTATAACAGCCAGCCGCAGGAACAGTGGCGCGTCGGCTACCTCGCCGAGCACGCGTTCAACGACGTGTTCACCTTCCGGCAGAACCTGCGCTACGGCAATGCCGACACCACGGT
This sequence comes from Ancylobacter sp. 3268, assembly GCF_031456575.1. Classification (NCBI taxonomy): domain Bacteria; kingdom Pseudomonadati; phylum Pseudomonadota; class Alphaproteobacteria; order Hyphomicrobiales; family Xanthobacteraceae; genus Ancylobacter; species Ancylobacter sp. 3268. The sequence goes on along the minus strand of NZ_JAVDUX010000007.1, from coordinate 50,689 downwards.
GCGCTACACCGGCCTGACCTCGCTCGACCCGGACACCAATATCGCCAGCCGCTACACCGGCTATGTGCACGACCTGCTGGACAGCTTCGCCGTCGACAACCAACTGCAGGCCGACTTCGCCACCGGCGCCGTCCAGCACAAGCTGCTGGTCGGGCTCGACTACACCTATCTGTCGCTGGATGGCGGCATCGGCTTCGGCACCGCAGCCGATTTCAGCTACAACACCGGCCAACCGCTCGGCACCACCGAGGATCCGCCGTTCAACTCTTCGCGCTACCGCCAGAGCCAGAAGCAGACCGGCCTCTACATCCAGGAGCAGGCTCAGCTCGACCGCTGGATCCTCACCCTGACCGGCCGGCAGGACTGGGTCGACGCCAAGGATGACGACCTGCTCAACGGCACCAGCGAGGACAATGACGACAGCGAGTTCACCGGCCGCGTCGGCCTGACCTATCTGTTCGACAACGGCATCGCGCCCTACGTCACCTACTCGACCTCCTTCGCGCCCAATATCGGCGTCGATATCAACGGCGATCCCTTCTCGGCAACTACGGCCAAGCAGATCGAGGCGGGCGTGAAATACGCGCCGGCCGGCTTCGACGGTTTTTTCACTGCCGCGGTGTTCCAGATCAACCAGGAGAACGGTCTCGTTACCGACGACACCAATCCGCTCTATCAGGTGCAGACCGGCGAGGTGCGCGCGCGCGGCTTCGAGCTTGAGGCGGTGGCCAATCTCGGGGCCGGCCTGCGGCTGCGCGGCGCCTACACCTATCTCGACCTCGAAAATGTCGCCGGCGACCCGACGACGGTGGGGCTGACGCCCTCGGGCCAGCCGCAGAACGCCTTCTCGCTGTGGGCGGACTACCAGTTCCAGTCCGGCTCCAAGCTTGCCGGCCTCGGCCTCGGCGCGGGCGTGCGCTACACCGGCGCCACCTGGGGCGACTCGCTCAACACCTTCGAGAACGACGCCTACACCCTCGTCGACGCCAAGCTGAGCTACGATTTCGGCGTGCTCAACGAGAAGCTCAAGGGTTGGAGCTTCCAGGTCAACGCCCAGAACCTGCTCGACGAGGAATATGTCACCTGCGACGCCGGCTATTGCTATCTCGGCGCGCCGCGCACCGTCCTCGCCGGTGTGAAGTACCGCTGGTGACCACGACGACGCCTCCTTCCCGCCGGGCCGTGCTGCGCGGCGGGTTCTGTCTCGGCGCGCTCGCCCAACCTCTGCTGGCGGGTGCCGGGCGCGCCGAAGTGCCGGCTCGACCGCCGCGCAGGATCGTCTCGATGGATTTCGGCCTCGCCGAGACCCTCATCGGGATCGGCCTGCCTCCGATCGCTTTGCCCGACCCCGGCGGATGGGGGGACTGGGTGGTCGAGCCGGCGCTGCCCGCCGATATCATGAATATCGGCAACGACCGCGAGCCCAATCTCGAATTGCTCGCCGCGCTGCGGCCGGATCTCATCGTCACCACGCCCTATCTCGCCGGCATCCGGCCGCTGCTGGAAGCCATCGCGCCGACCCGCGAATTCTCCATCTACGCGCCGCCGGTCGGCCATCCCTTCGACCGGAGCGTCACCGCCACCCGCGCGCTCGCCGTCGCGCTCGGGCGCGCGCCGGAGGGCGAGGCGCTCGTCGCGCGCGCCGAGGCGGAAATGGCGGCGATGCGGCGGCACTTCGCCGAGAGCGGCGTGGCCGGACGGCCGATCATGGTGGTGAACTTCCTCGATACCCGCCATGTGCGCATCTACGGCGCCGGCAGCCTCTTCGGCGACGTGATGGAGCGCTGCGGCCTCACCAATGGCTGGACGCGGCCGAGCAATTACTGGGGGTTCAGCACCGTCGGGATCGAGGCGCTGGCCGACAGCCCGGCAAGCCGGCTGGTCTATCTCGAGCCGATCTCTCCCGACACGCTGGCCCGGCTGGCGGAGAGCCCGCTGTGGAACAGCCTGCCCTTCGTGCGCGCCGGACAGGTGCATCGCATGCAAGCGGCCCTGATGTTCGGCATGCTGCCTTCGGCCATGCGTTTCGCCCGCCTGCTGGCGAGCGTGCTCGCGGAGGGGCCGAGCAATGGCTGAACGCGCCGCCCGGCGGCTTCCCGGCGGCGGCGGCGCGGGATGGCTGCGCCGTCTCGGCTCGGCCGGCCTCCCGATCCTGCTCGGCCTCCTCGCCATCGGCGCCACCGCCGGCAACCTCGCCGCGCGGTTGCCGGTCGCCTCGTGGTGGCCGGCATTGCTGGCGCCGGACGCGATGTCCCCGGCGCAGATGCTCGTCGCCTACAGCTTCGCGCCGCGGCTGGCGGTCAGCCTGCTCGCCGGGGCGGCGCTCGGCCTTGCCGGCGCGCTGCTGCAGCAGGTGTTGCGCAATCCCATCGCCTCGCCGACCACGCTCGGCATCGAGGCCGGCGCCAATCTCGCCCTGGCGGCGGTGCTGGTGTGGACGCCGGGCCTGATCGGCTTCGGTCGGGAATGGGTGGCGCTGGGCGGCGGAGGGCTCGCGCTTGCCGTGGTGCTGCTGCTCTCCCGGCGCAGCGGCTTCTCGCCGCTGGTGGTGATCCTCGCCGGCATGGTCACCAGCCTCACCTGCGCCGCGCTCGCCGCGTCGATCACCCTGTTCAACAGCCACTATCTCGCCGGCCTGTTCCTGTGGGGGGCCGGTTCGCTGAGCCAGCAGGACTGGTCGGAACCGGCGTACCTGGCGCCACGCCTCGCCGCCTTCGGCCTCGCCGCCGCGCTGCTGGTGCGGCCGCTGGCGCTGCTCGGGCTCGACGATGCCAGCGCCCGCAGCCTTGGGCTGTCGCTGGTGGCGGCGCGGTTCGGCACGCTCCTCGTGGCGGTGGCGCTTACCGCCTGCGTGGTGGCCGCGGTCGGCTGCATCGGCTTCATCGGGCTGGCCGCGCCGGCGCTGGCCCGCATCAGCGGCGCCCGGCGGGCGGGAGCGCAACTGCTCGTCGCGGCGCTTCTCGGCGCCCTGCTGCTGTGGGCGACCGACCAGGCGGTGCAACTCGCCGCCGGTGCCTATGGCGAGATGCTGCCCACCGGCGCGGTCACCGCGCTGCTGGGAGCGCCGCTGCTGCTGTGGCTGGTGCCGCGCCTGCGCCTGCCGCCGCCTGCGCTGGCCGGGCTGCCGACGGGCGCCGGCCCGGGCCGTGGCGGTCCGGCGCGGGTGCTGGCGCTCGTCGCGGGGCTGCTGGTGCTGGCGATCCTCGTCTCGGTGAGTGTCGGCCCGGGTCTCGACGGATGGTCGCTGGCGTGGCCCGGCGATCCGGCATCGCTCTGGAGCCTGCGGCTGCCGCGGGCGCTGGCGGCGCTGGCGGGCGGCCTGCTGCTCGCCGTCGCCGGCTGCCTGCTCCAGCGCATGACCGGCAATCCCATGGCGAGCCCGGAGGTGATGGGGGTGAGCGCCGGCGCCGCCTGCGGCCTCACCGTCGCGCTGTTCCTGCTGGCCGATTTCGGGCCGGTGCAGCAGACCGCCGCCGCCTCGCTCGGCGCCCTGCTGGCGCTGCTCGCCCTGCTGGCGCTCGGCCGCACCGCGCGGGGCGCGCCCGAGCGGGTGATCCTGGTCGGCATCGCCGTCGGCGCGCTGCTCGATGCGCTGGTGAGCGTGCTGATGGCGAGCGGCGACCCGCGTGCGGTGCTGCTGTTCAACTGGATGGCCGGCTCGACCTACGGCCTGCGGGCGGCGACGGCGGCCGCCAGCCTGGCTGCCGCCGCCCTGGTGCTGGCGCTGCTGCCGCTGCTGGCCCGCTGGATGGACATGCTGCCGCTGGGAGCCGCCGCGACGCGCGCCCTCGGCGTGCCGCCGACGCTGAGCCGGCTGCTGCCGCTGGTGCTCGCCGCAGTGGCGACGGCGATGGCGACACTGCTGGTCGGGCCGCTGTCTTTCGTCGGGCTGATGGCGCCGCATCTGGCACGGCTCGTCGGCCTGCGGCGTCCGCTGCCGGAGCTCTACGGCGCAGCTCTCCTCGGGGGGCTGATCATGGTGCTGGCGGATTTCGCCGGCCGCGTCGTCGCCTTCCCCTGGCAGATGCCGGCGGGCCTCGTCGCTTCGATGGTCGGCGCCCCGGCCTTCCTCTGGCTCCTGTCCCGAAAGCAGCACGCCTCATGACCCCCGCATCGACCGCCGCCGTGATCCCCGACACCGTCACCTTCGACATCGCCTCCCGCGCGGGCGGCGCGCCCTGGCGCATCTTCCTGTACCGGCCGCCGGGCGAGGCGCCGGAGGGCGGGTGGCCCGTGCTGTACTATCTCGACGCCAATGCCGTCGCCGGCACGGCGGCGGACATCATGCGGGTCCAGGCCGCCTGGCCGCTCGGCACCGGCATCGGCTGGGGGGTGATGGTCGGCATCGGCTATCCGGTGGACGCCGCCTATGACGGCGTCCGGCGCAGCTGGGACATGGGCCCGCCGCCGGGCCAGAGCTACCCGCCCTACACGCCGGACGGCCCCGAGGTGCGCACCGGCGGCGCCGACCACTTCCTCACCTTCATCGAGGAGGAGCTGAAGCCGGAGATCGCCCGCCAGGTGGCGATCGATCCGGCCAGGCAGGCGATCCTCGGCCATTCCTTCGGCGGGCTGTTCGTGCTGCATGCGCTGTTCCGCCGGCCGGAGGCGTTCTCCCGCTGGATCTCGGCGAGCCCGGCGATCTGGTGGGAAGGCGCTGGCATCGTGCGCGCCGCCGAGGCCTTCATCGCCGGGCGGCGCGCGGCGAACGGAAAGGCGCTGCTGATCGCCGGGGAATACGAGCAGGCGCTCGCGCCGTTCCAGGTCGGCGCGGAAGACGAGGCCAAGCGCCTCGCCGCCTTCGAGGAAAGCCGCATCGTCGACAATACCCGGCGGATGGCCGAGCGCCTCGGCGCGATTCCCGGCCTGCGCACCGATTACACGCTGGTGCCCGGCGAAACGCATATGTCGGTGCTGCCTGCCTGCCTCAACCTCGCCATCCGCTTCGCCTTCGGGCGGGAATGAGCGCGGGGCTGGCCGGCGCTTCGGGCGTGTCGGTCAGTTCCACCAGCTGCCGGCCCGGGCCGGCGGCCCCATGGCGAACGGGGCGGGCTTGGCGACCGTGGCCGGCGCGGGGCCTGCGGCGGGCGTAGGTCCGGCGGCCGGCGTGGGGCTCGCGGCGCGTTGGGCGACCGGCGCAGGGACGACCGGCGCCGTTGCGACGTTCGCCGGCGGCGGTGCAGGGGGAGCGAGGGGCGGAGCGAGGGGTTTGGGCCGGGCCATGGCGATCTCGTCGTCGCCGGTTTCCAGCTTGCGCGCATCGACGGAAATCGTCGCCAGCCGCCAATTGCCGGCGATGGCCTCGAAGCCGAGGTCGAAGCCGATGCGCAGCGGCGCGGTCGGGAAATAGCCCTTCAGCCGCAACACGCCGTTCGTGTCGATGGAGGGCGGTCGCGACAATTTGGCGTCGAGCAGCAGGATGGCGGCGAAATCGAGCGCGTTGTCGCGCCACGGCCGGAACTGGTCGGCCAGCTCGGCGGCGTTGTAGTTTTCGCGGAAGGCCGGGGCGCCGAGATCGCGCAGCACCGAATAATTGCCGGTGACATTGGCCTGATTGACGGCGGCCAGCGTGCTGCGCAGCAGGGCGAGCAGCACCGGCGCCGGCGGGGTGTGCGGCTTTTCGCCCGGCATGGCGGCAGCGGTCGCGACCGGCGTCAGCACCGGCGCGGCGGTGGACAGGGCGGGTGCGGTGGTGGACATGGCGGGTGCGGCCGGCTCCGGCGCCGGTGCGGTGACGAAGCCCGCCGGCTGGCTGGTGTGCGCCGGCCATCCCAGCATGATCCCGGTGCCGGCGGCGAGCCCGAGCAGAGCGACACGAAGGATCACCATGCCATCACCAATCCGGCCTTGCCGCCTATCGTGCCCTCCTGGAGGCCGAAGCCGATGCCGCCCGTGAGAAACAGGGTATCGTCCATCAGCCGCGCGATGCCGGAGAACGCCATCGCGTTCTGGCCGCCGAAGGTGCCCCATTGGGCGCTCATCGCGACGTCTTTGCCGTAGGGCAGGTTGGGGGTGTCCATGGCGAGCGCCATGGCGACGCCCTCCTGCACCCGGTCGATCTGCTGATAGACGTTTTCGAGATTGTACATGTCGCTGAACGGCGCCGTGGCGAGATTGCCGGCGGCGTCGGTGGTGACGATCTGCACCGCGCCGGACTGCGCCGCCCGGCTTGCCGAGGAGGTGAGGCCCGGCATCGTGTAGGTGCTGGAAGAGGTGCCGAGCGCGATCTGGCTGGCGCGGGTGGTGGTCGCGCCGCTGCCGATGGCCGTCGAATTCTCGAACGAGGCATTGGCCGCGGTACCGATGGCGGTGGCGTTGACGGCCGAGGAATTGGCGCCCTGGCCGACTGCCGTCGAGCCCTGGAACGCGGCAATGGCGCCCTGGCCGAGCGCGGTCGAGCCGACGCCGTTCGCCGTCGCGTTCCAGCCGAGCGCGGTGGAACTGGCGGCATTGGCGGCGGCGATGCGCCCGACGGCGGTGGCGCCTTCGGCATTGGCGGTGGCGTTGTGGCCGAGCGCGGTCGAGGAATCGCCATTGGCGACCGACTGCTGGCCGAGCGCGGTGGAACCGGTGCCATTGGCGGCCGCGCCCTGGCCGACGGCGGTGGCCTGCTCCTTGCCGGCGCTGGCGCCCTGGCCGAGGGCGGTGGTGCCGGTCGCATTGGCCTGCGCGCCATAGCCGAAGGCGGAGGCGTTGGTTCCCTGCGCGGCCGCGCCGGAGCCGACCGCCGTGGTGTAATCGAGATTGGCGTTGGCGCCCTGGCCGATGGCGGTGGCGTTCAGCCCGTTGGCGCTCGAACCCTGGCCGATGGCGGTGGCGGCCACCGCATTGGCGGCGGCATCGCCGCCGATCGCCGTGGCCTGGTCGGCATTGGCGGCGGCGTTGCGGCCGATGGCGGTGGAGGAGGTGCCATTGGCGGCGCTGTTCTGGCCGACGGCGGTTGACGAGACGCCGTTCGCCACCGCGAGCTGGCCGAACGCGCTGGCATTGCTGCCAAACGCCTTGGCACCCTGGCCCGTGGCGGTGGTGCCGTCTTGCGTCGCCTCCGCGCTCTCGCCGATGGCGGTGGAATCCGCGCCGGTCGCCGACCCCGCGCAGCTCAGGGCCGTAGCGGTGAGATCGCAGGCGATGTCGGCGGCGCCGGCCGGCGCGGCGAGCAGCACCGCAAGCACCGCCACGGAAGAGCCGAGGCCTCGCCTCCATCCGCTTCCTGACTGCTGCGGTCTCGTCAGCATGATCGCCCTGCCCAGCTGCCGCATCCTCTCGGTGAGGCCGGCTCGAAGGCGAGCATGGGTCCGGGATGGTTAATGCCCGGTAAATTTCACCCGATTTAGGTTCTATAATACCTCATATCGGTTCGGATGTCGGCGCCCTCGCAAGGTGTGCCGTGCCGTCACCGGCGCAGGCGACCCTGCCGGACCATGGCGCGCAATCGGATGCCGCTACGACCGGCGATGGCGTTGCAGGATGGCGATCGCCTGCTCGGCGGCACGTTGCCCGCTTTCATAGGCGCCGTGCGCGGTCGAGAAATCGGTCGCGTGCGTCGCTTCGCCGGCGAAGAGCAGCCGATCGTCGAACGGCTGCGCCAGCACGCCGCGCGCCGCCGCATGCCCCGGCAGGGCATGGCTGTAGGCGCCGCCGATCGAGGGCGTGCCGAACCAATCGGAGGCCACCAAGGGCCGGAGGTGGTGCCGCGCCTGGGCGCCGAACACCCGGACGATCTGCCCGATTGCCCGCTCGAACGCGGCGTCGGCTCCTTCCTGCGAGGCGTTGCGCGCGCCGTCGGCGCCGAGGAAGCATTCGATCACCGGCCAGCCGAAGGGACGGATGTAATAGGTGCCGGTCGACGCGTCGTACGGGTCGCCGGTCGCATGGCTTTCGGGTGCGAAGGGGCCGGTGCCGACGATCTCCAGGAACAGTTTTTCATCGCGGCCGAGCGGCAGGCGGGCGGCGGCCTCGCGCCAGGCATCGAGCGCCGGCGGCAGCCGGATGGCGCCGCCCGCCAGCACATTGGTCGATACGGTGAGGATCGCCAGCCGGGCCTTGATCGTGCCCGCCGGGGTTGCGAGCCAAACGCCGGATCCCTCCAGCCCGATCGCTTCCACCGGCGTGGCCAGCCGGAGGGCGGCGCTCTCGGGAAAGCTCGCGGCGATGAGGGTGCCGTAGCCCTCCTTCACCCGCCAGTTCACGCCCGTGGAGGCCGCGTCATAGGCGCAGTAATCCCGGATCGAGATCCGCTCCAGCCTATCGCCGCTGATGAAGCCGCTCAACGCCTGCAGATAGGGGTTCCATCGCCCGCCCGGCTCGAGCGCGTCGGCCGCGCAATCGCTGGTGCCGGCGACGGCGGCGAGCCGCTCGCTCCATTCCGCGAAGGCGCGGTCGGCCTCTTCCTGCTCCGCCACCGGGAAGCCGAGATCGGGGTGCTGGCTCGCCCATGCCGGCGGGCGGCGATCCACCGTGAAGCCGGTCTCCCCGGCGATGCGGGTCCACGGGTTGCGATCGCCGGAATGCAGCCATTCGCAGCCGACGTCGAGCGGGACGCCCGCGGCCTGGCGCGTCCAGGCCCGCCCGCCGGTGCGCGGCAGGGCCTCGATCACCTGCACGGCCAGGCCGGAACCGGCCAGCCGGCGCGCGGCGCCGATGCCGGCGGCACCGGCTCCAACGATGACGATATCGGGTTCGGCGGTCATGGCGTTTGCCGTTCTGTCTCGAAGTCCCACGCGCGGCGCGGGACCGGAGGTGGGGCCCGGGCCGATCAGGTTTCGGTTGTCTGCACCGCATAGCGCAGATGTACAACCCCGTGCTCCAGCACGGTGCAGGAGGTGAGCGACAGTTCCACCTTGCCGGCAAGGCTGTTAGAGCACTTCCATCGCGACATCGTCCGCGCGCAGTTCGCGGCGCTCGAAATCGAATGGGGCGAGCGCCGCTTCGGCCGACTGGGCGCATAGCCGGTGGTCTTCATCAGCGGTACTCAGTGGGCGCGGCGAGCAGCGCCACGCTCGATGTTCCCCGCGCGGGCGCCTCATGCGCGCCGCTGTCGGCGATAACCTACTCGTGAGCTATTCCCGGTATTAGACGCCATAGATTGCATGGAGCTATATCCGGAGTTCATGAATGCGCCGCGAGGAATTGGTCGATTTGAATGCCTTCCTCACGGTGGCGGAGGAGCGCAGCTTCACCCGCGCCGCAGCCCGGCTCGGCACCTCCCAGTCCTCGCTCAGCCATACCGTCCGGCGGCTGGAAGCCCAGCTCGGCCTGCGCCTGCTGACGCGTACCACCCGCAGCGTCGCGCCCACCGCGGCGGGCGAGCGCCTTCTCGGCACCTTGCGGCCGGCGCTGAACAACATCAGCGCCGAACTCGCCTCGTTGAGCGAATTGCGCGAGAAGCCGGCCGGGACCATTCGCATCACCGCCGCCGAGCATGCGGTCGAAACCGCCATCTGGCCGGCGCTGGAGCGGTTTCTGCCGGACTATCCCGACATCCATGTCGAACTCAGCATCGATGCCAGCCTGACCGACATCGTCACCGAGCGGTTCGACGCCGGCGTCCGCCTTGGCGAAGCGCTTGCCAAGGATATGGTGGCGGTGCGGATCGGGCCGGATCTGCGCATGGTGGTGGTGGGTTCGCCCGCCTATTTCGAACGTCACCCCATCCCGCGCACGCCCAACGACCTCGCCGACCACCCGTGCATCAATCTGCGCATGCTGAGCTCGGGCGGCCTCTATGCCTGGGAGCTGGAGAAGGATAGCCGCGAGCTCCGGGTGCGCGTGGAGGGGCAGCTTGCCTTCAACAGCGTCCGCATGATCGTCACCGCCGCTACCGCCGGGTTCGGTCTCGGCTTCGTCATGGAAGACGGGGTGCGCGAGCATCTGGCGGATGGGCGGCTGGTTCAGGTGCTGGAGGACTGGTGCCCGTCATTTCCCGGATATCACCTCTATTACCCGAGCCGGCGGCAGCCCTCCGCCGCCTTCTCCGTGCTGGTGGACGCCCTGCGATACCGCGGTTGAAGCACGCACGAGCAGGCCGCCGCCCGGTTCTGACGTTGCGCCAAGGCCGCCTTGGCGAAAGCGTGCCGACCATCGCGGTGGCGGGCGCCGGCGATGGTCAACGCGGTGTTCGCCGCCACCGGCAAGCGGATGCGGAACCTGCCGCTGAAGACTATCGATCTCGGCCCCAGTTGAGGGGCGAGGCGTGCGCCGGACGGGCCATCGCCCGCCCGGCGAGTCGGCTGGATGCCGCCCGTTCAGCGGGCCAGGAAATCATCCACGTATCGCGCGAACGGCTCGGCGCGGGTGCGCGGGTAGAAATGCCCGCCCTCGAACGCGACGAGTTCCGCGCCCGGAATGGCGCGGGCGATGCGCTCGGACTGTTCGAACAGGATCATCTCGTCGTCGCGGGCGCCGATGACCAGCGCCGGTGCCGAGATGCGGCCGAGATCGGCGGCGCGGTCATAGGCCAGCAGCATGCGGATCCGTTCGGCCGCCACCGCCAGCGGCGCCAGCGCCTCGCCCGCCCGGGCGATGGCGGCGTCGAGTTCGGCTTCATGCGCGGCGATCCAGGCCGCGTCATAGCCGAGCACATGGGTGAAGGCCTGGTAGATGGCCGGCTGGTTGGCTTCGAGCAAGGCCAGCCGCGCCGCGAACAGCGCGCGGAATCGGGCATCCGGGCCCGGCCAGCTTCCCGAGACGACGATGCGCCCGACCCGCCCGGCCGCATCCAGGGCCAGCGTCTGCACCACGGTGCCGCCGGTGGAATGGCCGACCAGATGCGCGGTCGCGCACCCCTCGGCGTCCATGATCTCCACGACGTCGCGGGCGATGCGCCCGATCGTGTAGGGGCCGTCCGGCCGGTCGCTGCGCCCGGCGCCGCGATGATCGACGAGGATGAGCCGGAAGCGCGCCTCCAGCCGCTCGGCGGCCGGCGTCCAAAAGCGCCCGTCCCCGCCGAGGCCGGGGATAAGCACCACCGGCGCGCCGCTGCCGCGCACCTCGTAATGCACGCGGCAGCCATCGGAGGTGGCGATCAGCGGCATGATGGAATCTCCCGGATCGTTCAGATCGGCTGCTCGCCGGTATAGCCCGGCCAGGTGTCGCCCAGCCGGTAGCCATCCGGGAACGGGTCGGTCGGGTCGAGCACATATTGGTGGAAAGCGGTGATCCAGGCCGGGCCGGTGATGGTCGGCAGCACCGCCGGGACGCCGGCGAGGTCGGTGGTGCCGCGCAGCCGGCCGATGAATTCGGTGCCGATCAGCGAGCGGTGGCTAAAGCGCTCGCCGACCTGCAACTGTCCGCGGGCGTGTAGAACCGCCATGCGGGCGCAGGTGCCGGTGCCGCAGGGCGAGCGGTCGTGCCGGCCGGGCGAGACGATCACGGTGTTCTTCGAGGCGAGGCCGTCGGCGGTGCGTTCCAGCGGGCCGGCGAACAGCGTCTGGTTGATGGTGTGGATCTCCGGGTTTTCCGGGTGGATCGCCGGCACCTGCTCGGCCGCCGCCTTCTTGATGCGCTCGCCGACTTCCACCAGCTCGCCGGCTTCCTTCAGGTCGAGCGAATAGCCGAGGCTCGCCGCATCGACGATGGCGTAGATCATGCCGCCATAGGCGACGTCGACATCGATGGTGCCGAGGCCGGGCACGTCCACCTTGGCATCGAGCGCGAAGACGAAGCCGGGTACGTTGTCGAAGGTGACGCTGACGCATTTGCCGTCGCGGCATTCAGCCGAAACCTTCACCAGCCCGGCCGGTGCTTCCATGATCAGCTCGGTGACCGGCTCCTGCATCGGGATCATGCCGGTCTCGAGCAGCACGGTGACGGTGCAGATGGTGTTGGTGCCGGACATCGGCACGTAATAGTCCGACTCGATGATGACGAAGCCGGCATCCGCCTCGGGCGTGGTCGGCGGCAGCACCAGGTTCACGCATTGCGAGACCCGCCCGCGCGGCTCGTTCAAGAGGAACCTGCGCAACTCGTCGCGGTGCGCCTGCACATATTGCATCTTCTCGAACATGGTCCTGCCGGGGACATCGCGCACGCCCCCGGTGATGACCTCGTTGAGCTCGCCGGCCGCATGGGCGCCGACCACGGTGATCATGCGGCTGAAGCGCATCGTTCCCTCCTCAGGCGGCGCGGCTTTGCGAGGCGGCGAGCGCCTTCACCGTCGCCTCGATGACGCCGAGCACCCGCTCGCGCTCGGCGCCGACCAGCGGCAGGCGCGGCGCGCGCACCCATTCCGGCGCGCCATAGACCACCTTCTCGGCGAGCTTGATGTATTGCACCAGCTTCACATCGGTATCGAGATGGAAGGCCGGGGTGAGGATGCGGTAGAGCGCCCGTGCCTCGTCGAACGTGCCGGCCTTGCACAGGTTGAACAGCTCGACGCATTCCACCGGCCAGGCATTGGTCATGCCCGACACCCAGCCGGTGACGCCGAGCGCGGCGCTTTCCAGCAGCAGATCGTCGACGCCGCAGAACACCGAGAAGCGGTCGCCGCACTCATTGTAGAGGTCGGTGACGCGGCGGATGTCGCCGGTCTCCTCCTTGATGCAGACGATGTTCCTGACGTCGGCGAGGTCGTTGAGGATCGCCGGGGTCACGTCGACGCCGTAGGCGATCGGGTTGTTGTAGATCATGATCGGCAGGCCGCAGCCGGTGCCGAGCGTGCGGTACCAGGCGGCCGTCTCGCGCGGGTCGCTTTTATAGGCGATGGAGGGGAAGGCCATCAGTCCCTCGGCGCCCAGCTTCTCATAGTGGCGGGCGGAGGCCAGCGCGTCGGCCATGCCGACATGGGCAAGGCCGGAGAGCAGCGGCACGCGCCCGGCGACGACTTCCTTGGCGGCAAGGATCACGGATTCGCGTTCGGCGGCGGTGAGCGAGGCGTTCTCGCCCAGCATCGGCAGCACGATGACGCCCGAGACGCCGCTCCTGATCAGCCGGTCGATGCTGGACTGGGTGGCGGCGAGGTCGACGCTCTCATCCTCGCGCAGCTTGGTGGTGACGGCGGGAAAAACTCCGGTCCAGCGGGTCATTGCGTGTCCTTTGGCGTTTCCTGGGGCCTGGAAGAGGCGTTGGGCTTGGAAGAGGCGTTGGCGAGGTCGGCGAGCCGGCGGGTGAGGTCTTCCGGCGTGTCGCAGGGCATGACGCCGAGCCGGCTAATGTCCTCGCGAACATCGACCGGAAGGCCGGAATTGGAATCGTCCGGCACCTGGTTGAGCCGGCCGCCGATGCACACCGGCAGATCGGCGCCGGCGCGGGCGAGCGCGTCCTTGACCTCGCGCGCATAGCGCAGCGCCACGCCGTTATAGGTGCTGATGGCGATCAGGTCGGCCCTTGCCGCCAGCGCGGCGGCGACGAGATCGTCGGCATCGACCGAGGTGCCGCCATCGACCACCGCCACGCCGAGATGATCCAGCGTGCGGGCGATGAGGTTCTTGCCGTGCTCGTGCACGTCGCTCGAAGCGACGCAGGCGACGGGGCGCCAGCCGGCGATGCGGGCGGCGGCCTCCGCGGGCACGCGTGCGGCCCAGGCGCGGGCATCGTGCTCCAGCTCCTCCACCCATTCGGCGAGCGCCACCGAGCGGCGCCCGCTCCATGCGGAGGCGTCGGGCGCGCCGGCGCCGAAGGCGGCCTCCAGCCGCTTGGGGCCGATACGGCGCAAAGCGAGCATCATCTCGGCCGCGTCGCCGGTGTCGATGCCGGTCTCGGCCAGCCCTGCCAGCGTGCGTGCGGCGAACCGGCGACCGCCCTCGACCAGCCTGTCGGCGAGCGCGTCGACCGGGACGAGGTCGATCAGGCCGGCCGAGGTGCCGGCGTGCTCGGCGAGGCGATGGGCGAAGAGCTGCGCGTCGATGATCTCGTCGATATCGGGAATGCGTTCGTTCTCGGTGACCGGTACCGGGTTCACCGCATGCCCCGAATGGGTGCGCGTCAGTGCCCAGATATCGGCCTGCAGATAGGAGGCGAGGCTGGCATAATTGCCGGCGGGCGTGGATTTGTAGCTCACCGTGTTGCCGAAGATCATGGTGCCCGGCGTATCGGTCACGCGGGCGAGCGCCGCATGGAAGGCCATGCGCACCAGCGGCGCGGTGAAATGGTGGCCGAAGCAGTGCGACAGCCGCGCACCGATCAGCGTCTCGACGATGTGCTTCTCGACGAGCACCATGCCGAGCGCCGAGCTCATGTCGGAGAACAGCCCGGCAAAGCCGTCGTCGAGATTGGAATGCACCAGCACCTCCACCGGCTGGGCGGCGATGAGCCCGAGCGCGGCGACGGTGGCGTGGGTGGTGGCGACGTCGTCGTCCCAGTCCGGCAGGCGGAAGGTGAAATACTGGCCGAGATTGCCGATGGCGGTGGCGCCGGCCGCCAGCGCGCCCTTGGCGTTCTCCAGCGCGCCGGGCAGGCCGAGCATGAAATCGCCGAAATGCGCGGCGGCCGGCGCGGCATTGGTGATGCGGGCGAAGCTTTCCGCATCGTCCAGCACGATGCCGGTGCCGCGCCGGCTGCCCCTGCGCAGCTCGGGCGGATAGCCCATCGACATGTCCAGCGTGATGCCGAAACGGTTGACCCGTGCCCCATGCCGCGCCGCGGTCTCGTGCACCTGCGCGATGGCCGATACCGTGCGCTCGACGCTGCGAAACCCGATATGGGCATGCTGCATGATGCGCCCGGCGGCGGCCTCGCGGCGCTTGTAGGCCGCCTCGCTCGCTACCCCTTCCGCATCGAGGAAGGCGTTGCGGCCCACCCGCCAGTCCCGCGCCAGCGCCTGCCCCTCGGCGACGAGCGCGCGGCCCGGCCGCAGCGTCGGCGGGATCAGCTGGTCGCGTGAGGGCAGGCGTGCGGTCATGGCGTCGCTGCCTCAGCGCATCGGTGAAAGCGCGGTGGGGGTGAGGATGCGCGTCTGCTGGCTCTGGATCATGCCCTTAATGGCGGCGAGGTAGTCCTGCCACGGCCCATGGGCGAGCATCTTCGCCCGGCGGGCCTCGCGGTCGGCCATGCTGTCATAGCGCCAGAGAGCGACGACGTGGTTGAGCTCGCCGATCTCGGTGACGAAATGGCCGACGAACGCGCCGAGAAAGTGCTTCTGGATGTCGAGGCCCAGGGTCTCATAGGTCTTGAGGAAGTCGCCCATGCGGCCCGGCACGATGTGGTAGTCGCGTTCCTCGAGGATCATCGCGTGTCTCCCCCGCTCACGCCAGCTGGAAGCCGAAGGCGAGCGGATCGCGCGCGTCGACGGTGATGGTGTTGTGGCCGTAGACGCGCGCCCAGCCGCCGATGCTCGGGCGGATGGCCGGCCGCCCGCCGACTTCGGCGGCGCTTTCCACCCGGCCGTGGAACAGCGTGCCGATGATGCTCTCATGGACGAAGTCGTCGCCGACCTTGAGCCGTCCCTTGGCGACGCGCTGCGCCATGCGCGCCGAGGTGCCGGTGCCGCAGGGCGAGCGATCGATGCCCTTTTCGCCATAGAACACCGCGTTGCGGGCATGCGCCTGCGGATGCTTGGGGCCATCCGCCCACATCACATGGCTGACGCCGTTGATGCGCGGATCCTCCGGATGCACCGGCGCCACCGCCGCCTGCACCGCCGCCCGCACGATCGGGCTCCATTTCAGTATGTCCGCGGCGGTCATACCGTCGAGGCCGGACCAGTTCTTCTGCGGCTCGACGATGGCGTAGAAATTGCCGCCATAGGAGACGTCGACGGTGAGTTCCCCGAAGCCGGGAATGTCGACGGTGACGTTCTCGGCATGCAGGTAGCTCGGAATGTTGAACAGCCGCACCTGATCGACGAAGCGGCCGTTGCGGGTGTACTCGACCTCCACCTTGCCGGCCGGCACCTCCAGCGACAGCTTGCCCTCGACGCGCGGCACCACGAAGCCCTGCTCCAGCGCCACGGTGACGGTGCCGATGGTGCCGTGCCCGCACATCGGCAGGCAGCCCGACACCTCGATGAACAATACCCCCAGCTCGCAATCCTCGCGCGAGGGCGGATAGAGGATGGAGCCGGACATCACGTCGTGGCCGCGCGGCTCGAACATCAGCGCCTTGCGGACCCAGTCATGGTCGCGGAGGAAGATCTGCCGCTTCTCGGCCATCGGCACATTGGGCAGCAACGGCGCGCCGCCGGCGACCACGCGCACCGGGTTGCCGCAGGTGTGGGCGTCGACGCAGAGGAAGGTGTGCGGGCTGGCGGGAGGCGAGGTCATGGCAGCTCTCGGCATTCTCTAGTTGAAGCGTTGAATGGCGAAGGGGGCGACGTCGACGGAGGTCTGCCTTCCGGCGACCAGTTCGGCGATCAGGCGGCCGGTGGTGGGGCCGAAGGTGAGGCCGGTATGGCCGTGCCCGAAGGCGTAGAAGACATCGTCGCGCCTCGGCGAGCGGCCGATGACGGGGAGCGAATCCGCCGTGGTCGGGCGATGACCCATCCAGCGCGTGCCGCCCCTGGTGTTCAGGCCCGGCAGGAAGCGGCGGCCGAGTTCGGCCAGCGCGTCCGAGCGGGCATAGTTCGGCGCGGCGTCCAGCCCGGCGAATTCCGCCGCGCCGCCGATGCGCAGCCCCGCTGCGATGGGGGTGGCGACGAAGGCGCGCTCGGCGAAGATCACCTCGCGGGAGAGCGAGACGCCGGGCGAGGGAAGGGTGGTGTTGTAGCCGCGCTCGCTCTCGATCAGCGCGCGGTCGCCGATCTGCCGGGCGAGCCGGCCGGACCAGGCGCCACCCGCCACCACCAATCGGTCGAAGCCGATCCGGCGGCCGTCGGTCGTCGCCACCTCTCGGCCGGCGATGCCGACGGCCTCGCCCTTGTTCATGACGACGCCGCGCGCTTCGAGATGAGTGCGCAGCCGGTCGACGACGCGCTTCGGGTCGGCAACGTTCGACCATTGCGGCGTCATGATCGCGTGGCGGATGCTGCCCGCGAGCGCCGGCTCCATCCGCCGTGCTTCCTCGCCGCTCATTTCCTCGCAGACGAGGCCATGCCGGCGGCGCAGCCGGTGGAAGCGCATATCGGCCTCGAAGCCCTCGCGAGTCTCGTAGACCCACAGCGCGCCGACGCGGTGCAGGTCGCCCGTCAGCTCGAGCTCGGCGAGCAGCGGCAGCAGATCGTCATAGGTGCGGGCCGACAGGGTGGCGAGCGCGGCGGCGATCGCTTCCACGCGGTCCCAACGGCCTTCCTTCAGGAAGCGCAGCAGCCAGGGCACCAGCCTGGGGAAATGGCGGAGTCGCAGCGACAGCGGCCCCAAGGGATCGAATAGCCAGCCCGGCACCTTCCAGGCTAGGCCGGGCACCGAGGCCGGGATGATCTCGGTGACGCCGATGCCGGCGGCGTTGCCGAAGGAACATTTGTCGCCCGGCGGGTCGCGGTCGAGCACCGAGACGTCATGGCCGTCGGCGCGCAGCGCGTGGGCGCATGAGAGACCGACGATTCCGGCACCGATGACGAGAATGCGCGACATGCCGGGCGGTGTCCTTCAGATGACCAGGGGAGCGAAATGGCGCCGTACGGCAGCGGCAAGGCTGAGGGCGGTGAGAAGGGAGGTCTTGGGGTTGTCGGGCGCCGGCCGGTTGGCGAAGCGCATCAGCGCGCTGCCGGCCGGACTCTCCACCGCGATCTCATGCGTGTTGTCCGTCACGGCGGGGTCGGCGACGACGCGCACATCGGCAAGCGCCGGACCGACCGCGAGCGCGACGGTGAGCCCGGCATTCAGATTGCGGGGATAGCGCCGCGCGGCCTCGCCGGCGCCACCCTCGAACAGCACCACCGCCGAGGAGAGGGCCTCCGGGGCATGGCCGAGCGCCCGCAACTCCTCGCCCCAGGCGGCCGGCGGCTTGCGCGAGGTGTAGCGCACCCGCGCGCCCGGCAGGCCGGCGACGGCGGTGAGATAATCAAGCCCGCCAATGGCGCCGGCCGGCACGATCAGCCGGGCGCCGCTGGTTTCGGCGGCGAGGACGAGGCGGTGCAGTAGGGCGTCCTCGGCCAGCGCGCCGGTGGAGGTGATGACGAGGCTGATACCGGCCTCGATCAACGCCGGGGCGTAGGCCGCGACGGCGCCCTGTCCGGCCGCCTCGACGACCAGGGCAGGGCGGGCGGCGATCAGCGCGTCCAACGTATCGAGCGCCTCGATCTGCCGCGGCAGCAGGGCGCCGCCGCGCCGCAGCACGGCGAGGCGATAGGCGGAATCCTTGCCGAGCTCGTCCGCCAGCGCGCGGCCGATGGCGCCGAAGCCGATCAGGGCCACCTGGTGCGGAGAGATCTGGCGCGCCGGGGCCATCGACCTCACCAGGCCGACATGCCGCCATCGACGGTGAACATCGCACCGGTGGCGAAGGAGGCTTCGTCGGAGGCGAGCCAGAGAATGGCGCTGGCGATCTCCACTGGCTGGGCCCAGCGGTTGATCGGCGAGCGCGCCTTGAGCTTGGCCTTGAAGGTCTCCGGATCGGGATGGTCGGCGACCATCTTCTCGAAATAGCTCGACCAGGTGACGCCCGGCGCGACGCAGTTCACCCGGATGTTCTGCTCGGCATGATCGAGCGCCATCGCCTTGGTCAGCGCGGCGACGCCGCCCTTGGAGGCGACATAGGCGGCGCGGTCGAAGATGCCGACGGTGGCGACGTTGGAGGCGGTGTTGACGATGGTGCCGCCGCCCTGCGCCGCCATCACCGGGATGGCGTGCTTGCAGCACAGGAAGACACCCTTGAGATTGACCGCCATCAGCGCATCCCAGTCGGCTTCCTCGGTGTTTACAACCGTGCCCGGAATGCCGTAGCCGGCATTGTTGGCGAGGATGTCGAGCCGGCCGAAGCGTTCCACGGCGGCGTCGACCATCCGCTTGGCCTCGTCGCTGCGGCTGACATCGACCGTCATGGCGACGGCGTTGGCGCCCAGTCGTTCGGCGACATGGGCGGCGCCTTCGCCGTTGCGGTCCGCCAGCACGACACGGGCACCTTCCCGCACGAATAGCTCGGCCGCCGCCTCACCGATCCCGGCGGCGGAGCCGGTGATGATGGCGACTTTGTCTTTGAGACGCATGGAATCCTCGACAGTCAGGAATGGGTCGGCCGCGGTGCCGAACGGGAGGCCGGCTCAGGGCTGGCGCTGGTCGACCGGCTGGGCGGCGAAGACGGTGTCGCGCTCGATCTGCAGCACGTTCTCCGGGCGCGGGAACGGTTCGGGCGCCGGCTCGCCCGGCTGGCGGGGGCGGCCGATGAGACGGAAGAAGTCCTCCAGGCCGTTCGGCACGATGAGCCAGGTCCAGACGATATCGCCCTCGCCCTCGTTGATGAACATGTGCCGGCGGTTGCGGCCGATGAAGAAGGCCGAACCCGGCTGCATCGGATGGTCGACGCCGTCGATCACGGCACGTCCCTTGCCACTGACGACGAAGATGACTTCCTCGTTCCGGTCATGAGCATGCTCGCGTACATAGCCGCCCGGCGGCACGGTCTGCGTCCCGAAGCCGATGGGAAACTCCATCGGCACCACTTCCGGGGCGAAGATCACGTCGATATGGCCGTTGGCCGGCACGGGCTGCCAATAGCTGATCGCCTCGCCCGGCTGCTTCGCCAGCACGTGGCCGGCATAGGTGGCGGTTCCGGTCTGGGAGGTGCCGCCCGCTTGTTCCGACATGAGTCTGCTCCACTCTCTCAGCAGAGAGGATTGAATACAATATTCAGGATAGGCTCGAAAAATCGGAAAGAAAGTCTAAAAAATAGGCAATTATTGAACATTTGTGCCTGTTAAATGTGCTTGTTGATCTATGACAATTGAATATCGTATTCAATATGGAGCGAATGGAATGATCGCGAAAGTCGGCCGCCAATCGTTGACGGATCAGATCGTCACCGAGCTGCGGCATCAGATCATCACCGGTCAGCTGGCTGAGGGCGCCCCGTTGCGCCAGGAAAAGCTGGCGGCCGAGCTGGGGGTTTCCCGCGTCCCGCTGCGCGAGGCGATCCGCCAGCTGGAGGCCGAGGGCCTCGTCGTGTCGGAGCTGCACAAGGGGACGGTAGTGTCCTCCTTGTCGCTGGAGGAGATCGAGGAACTGTTCGAGATCCGCCTGCGCATGGAAACCTGGCTGTTCGAGGCCGCCATTCCGCGCATGACGGAAGCCGATTTCGTGCTGGCCGAAACCGTCACCGACGAGGCCATGGCGAGCGGCAGCGTCGAGAACTGGGGCGAGCTCAACTGGCGCTTCCATGAAGCGCTCTATCGCCCGAGCGGTCATATGATCGCGCTGAAGCTGCTGCGGACCGTGCACGACAATGCCAACCGCTACGTGAACCTGCAGATCGCGGTGGCGGAGGATGTGGAGCGCGAACTGGCCGATCATCGCGCGCTCATCGCCTTCGCCCGCCTCGGCGACATCCGGCGGGGAGGCGACACGCTGCGGGCGCACATCCAGCGCGTCTCGCGCAATCTCATCGCGTCGCTGGCCGAAGGGCGGCTGGGCAAGGCGCGCCACATAGCTTGAAGAACAGGTTGCCGGCGCGTGTTGGCACCCTGCGCAGAAACGGTCCGAAACGGGCCCCAGAGAGAAGGGAACTGACATGCGTTTGAAGAACATGCTCTGCGCTGCCGTTGCCGTGGCCGCGCTCACCGGAGCGGCCCGGGCCGACATCCTGATCGGCACGGCCGGCCCGACCACCAATGCCGAGGCGCTGTTCGGCACCACCTGGCAGAACGGCATGGAACTGGCCGTACGCGAGGCCAATGCGGCGGGCGGCGTCCAGGGACAGAAGCTCGTCCTGGTGCGCGACGATGACGGCGGCGACCCCAAGCAGGGCACGCTGATCGCCCAGAAGCACTGCGACAATGCCGGCATGCTGGCCGTCGTCGCCAACTTCAACTCGGGCGTGACCATCCCCTCGTCCGACATCTACAATCGCTGCGGCATGCCGCAGGTTACCAACGCCTCCAATCCGAAGGTGACCAAGGCCGGCTACAAGAACCTGTTCCGCCCGATCGCCAACGACCTGTCGCAGGGCGGCGCGCCGGCCGACTACGCGCTGACCAAGCTCGGCGCCAAGAAGGCCGCCATCGTCCATGACAAGCAGGCCTTCGGCCAGGGCGTCGCCGAAGTGTTCCGCGACACCTTCACCAAGGGCGGCGGTGCCGTCACCTCCTTCTCCGGCATCGCCCAGACCGACGTCGACTTCAGCGCGCTGCTCTCCTCGATCCGCGCCGAGAATCCGGACGTGATCTATTTCGGCGGCGTCATGCCGGCGGTCGGCCTGTTCGTGAAGCAGGCGCGCGAACTCGGCATCAAGGCGACGTTCTTCGCCGCCGACAGCGCCTTCACCCCGGACTTCATCGCCGGTGCCGGCCCGGCTTCGGAGGGTACGGTGGTGTCGTTCCAGGCGCCTCCCTATGATTCCTCGCCGGCGCTGAAGAAGTTCGCGGCCGACTACAAGGCGGCTTTCGGCGAGGAGCCGGGTCCCTATTCCGCCTATGGATTCGTCGAGGCGAACATCATCATCGAGGCGATGAAGAAGGCTCCCGCGCCGCTGACCCGCGCCGGCATCGTCTCCGAGATTGCCAAGAGCGACTTCGACGGCATCGTCGGCCACGTGGCCTTCACGCCGGAAGGCGAGCTGAAGAAGCCGTTCCTGTTCCTCTACGCGGTCAAGGACGGCAAGTTCGGGCTGGTGCAATAACGCCCGAGCGTTCCGCTCCCCTGCATTTGCTTCACGCGGCCCCCCTTTCGTCGTGAAGCCCCTTGGGTCCGGCGCGGTGCTTGCACCTTCGGGTGCGTCTCCGGCCCGCGCCGGACCTCTTTCCGCCCGTCATCGCACGCAACCGATCGAAAGGCTGCCATGGGCGCCCTCATCCTCCAGCAGACGATCAACGCGCTGACCGTCGGGTCGATCTATGCGCTCATCGCGCTCGGCTACACCATGGTCTACGGCGTGCTGCGCCTGATCAACTTCGCCCATAGCGAGCTGTTCACCGCCGGCGCCTTCATCGGTCTCGCGCTTGCGGGCGCGCTTGGCGTCGCCGGCCATCCCACCGGCGGGTTGCTCGTCGGGTTCATCACCTTCGTGGTGATCGGCCTTGCCGGCGTCAGCGTCGAGATCGTCGCCTACCGGCCGCTGCGCGGCACCTCGCGCCTGGCGCCGATGCTCTCCGCGCTCGGCATGGCGGTGGTGATCCAGAACGCGGTGATGCTGATCGGCGGCCGCCGGCCGCTGATCTACCCGTCGTTCCTGCCCAGCGGCGTGATCGACGTGTTCGGCGCCATCATCACCTACAAGCAGATCACCATCTTCCTCGTCGCGGTGATCCTGATGGCCGCGCTGGAACTGTTCGTGAACCGCACCAATCTCGGCGTACGCATCCGCGCCGTGGCCGAGAATGCCGAGACCGCCTCGCTGGTCGGCATCAACCCGAACATGGCGATTTCGCTGATCTTCTTCATCGGCCCCGGCCTCGGCGCCGTCGCCGGCATCCTCTATTCCTCGTTCTACGGCGTCGCCACCTTCACCATGGGCTTCGTCATCGGCATGAAGGCGTTCACCGCCGCCATTCTCGGCGGCATCGGCTCGATCCCCGGCGCGGTGCTCGGCGGCTTCCTGCTGGGCTTCATCGAGACCTTCGCCACGGCATGGATGCCGGTGCTGACCGGGGGCCTCATCGGCACGGAATATCGCGACATCTTCGCCTTCTCCGTCCTCGTCCTGATCCTGCTGTTCCGCCCGGCGGGCCTGCTCGGTGAGCACGTCAGCGAAGAAACCATGGTGTACAAGAGTGACTTCTGAAGCACCGCCGATGGAAAACCCCGCCCGCCGCGCATCGACGCCTCCGACCGCCGCGACACGCAAGCTGTGGCCGGGTGCGCTGGCGCTGCTCGCCGTGCCCGTCCTTCTCCTCATCGTCGGGCCGCATCTGCCGGCCTATCCGCTGCGTATCCTCGACATGATCCTGCTCTACGCCATTCTCGGGCTGGGGCTGAACATCATCGTCGGCTATGCCGGCCTGCTCGATCTCGGCTATGTCGCCTTCTACGCCATCGGCGCCTACTCCTGGGCGCTGCTGGCTTCCGGCCAGTTCGACATCCATCTGCCCTTCGCGCTGGTGCTGCTGATCGGCGCGAGCCTGGCGGGCATCGCCGGCATCCTGCTCGGCATTCCCGTGCTGCGCCTGCGCGGCGACTATCTCGCCATCGTCACGCTCGGCTTCGGCGAGATCATCCGCGTGCTGATGAACAACCTCGACGGCGTGACCAACGGCCCGCAGGGCATTGCGCGCATCGACGAGGCGCATCTGTTCGGCTGGACGCTGAGCACACCGGACGACTTCCTCTATCTTCTGGTGGCGATGCTGGCGGTGGTGTTCCTGTTCGTCTGGCGCATTCAGGAGAGCGCGCTCGGCACCGCGCTTTCCGCCGTGCGGGAGGACCAGGATGCGGCGCGCGGCTGCGGCATCAACACCACCCGCGTGAAGCTGGTCGCCTTCGCCTTCAGCGCCTTCATCGGCGGCGCCTGCGGCGTGGTCTTCGCCGCCATGCAGCGCTTCGTCTCGCCGGAGAGCTTCACCTTCTGGGAATCGCTGGTCATCGTGCTGGTGATCGTGGTCGGCGGGCTCGGCAATCCGTTCGGTGCCCTGCTCGGCGCCACCCTGCTGATCCTGTTGCCGGAACTGCTGCGCGCCTATGCCGACTACCGGCTGCTGTTCTACGGCATGGCGCTGGTGATCATCATCCTCGCCCGCCCGCGCGGCCTCATCGCCCGGCAGTTCGGCCCGAGCTGGCTGATGCGCCGGCTGGGAGGCGGCAAATGCTGAGATTCGACCATGTCACCAAGCGGTTCGGCGAATTGGCGGCGATCGACGACGTCACCTTCGAGGTAAAGCCCGGCATCATCACCGCGGTGATCGGCCCGAACGGCGCCGGCAAGTCGACCCTTGTCAACATGGCGGCCGGCTCCTACGGCGTCACATCGGGGCGCATCCTGATCGGCGACACCGAGCTGCAGAAGCTGCCGAAACATCGCATCGCCCATGCCGGCCTCTCGCGCACCTACCAGAACATCCGCCTGTTCGACGGCATGAGCGTGGTGAAGAACCTCGAAGTGGCGCTGGTGCCGCCCAAGGCCGGCAGCCTGATCGCCAATACCTTCGGACTGAGCGGCCGTGCGGCCGCCGAGGAGCGCCGCGCGCGGTGCCATGCGGTGCTGGAGCGGCTGGGGCTCGCCGCCTACGCCGAGCGGCAGGCCGGAAGCCTCGCCTATGGCCAGCAGAAACTGGTCGAGCTCGCCCGTGCCATCGTCGCCGAACCGCGCGTGCTGCTGCTCGACGAGCCGGCTGCCGGGCTCAACCATGGCGAAACCGAGCAATTGAAGCAGCATATATTGGCGCTGCGCGCGCCCGGTCTCGCCATGGTGCTGATCGAGCACGACATGAAGCTGATCATGTCGATCTCCGACACCATCGTGGTGATGAATCGCGGCCGGGTGCTGGCGCATGGCACCGCCGGCGAGATCCGGAGCAACACCGAAGTGCAGGAGGCGTATCTTGGCCAGCCAGGAGCCATCAAGGATATCGAAGCCGCTGCTCGCGGTCGACGTAATCGAGTCCGGATACGGGAGGGTGAAGGTCTTACATGGCATCAGCCTTGAGGTGTTGCCCGGCGAGGTTGTCTGCATCATCGGTCCGAACGGCGCCGGCAAGACCACGCTGCTGCGCACCATCAGCGGGCTGAACCGGGCGACGCGGGGGTCGATCCGCTTCAAGGGCGAGGAGGTCGCCGGGCTCAAGCCGTACCAGATGGTGCGGCGCGGCCTCGGCCACTGCCCGGAAGGCCGGCGGGTGTTCCAGCTCTCCATCGAGGAGAACCTGATCACCGGCTACGTTCCCGGGCGCGGCAAGAGCTTCGCCGAGCTGCGCGATCAGGTCTATGCGCTGTTTCCGATCCTTGGCGAGCGGCGCCACCAGTCGGCCGGACGGCTCTCCGGTGGCCAGCAGCAGATGGTGGCGATCGGCCGGGCGCTGATGGGCAGCCCGGAACTGCTGCTGCTCGACGAGCCCTCGCTGGGGCTGGCGCCGATCATCATCCATCAGATCTTCGAGATCGTGCTGAAGCTGGCGGAGAGCGGGGTGTCGATCATCCTGGTCGAACAGAACATCGACCTGTCCTTCGAGGTCGCCGACTTCGTCTACGCGCTGGAGCACGGTTCGCTGCAATGCTCGGGTCCCGCCGCCAAGATGGCGGCCGATCCGCGCATCAAGGACATCTACCTGCCCGGCCTCGACGGCCAGGACTCCCACTAGGTCGCGCCCGCCGGGCCGCACGCACTGAGCCGGAGAAAGCCATGTACCATCTCGATGGACGCGTCGCCCTCGTCACCGGCGGCGCGATCGGCATCGGCCGCCGCGTCGCCACGCGCCTCGCCGAGGAGGGGTGCGACGTCGCTATTCTCGACCTCGACGCCGCCGGCGCCGAGGAGACCGCCGAAGCCGTCCGCGGGCTCGGGCGCCGGGCGCTGGCGCTCGCCGTCGACGTCGCCCGCCATGAGGCGGTAGAGGAGGCGGCGGCGCGGATCCAGGCCGCGCTCGGGCCGATCGACATCGCGGTGAACAACGCCGCGATCACCGCCGTCGGCAAGGTCGTCGACATCGATGCCGCCGCCTGGAGGCAGGTGTTCAGCATCAACACCGACAGCGTGTTCCATGTGGCGAAGGCGGTGCTGCCGGACATGATCGCGCGGCGCACCGGCCGCATCGTCAACATCGCCTCGTGGTTCGGCAAGATCGGCAAGCCGAACTATGCCGCCTATTCCGCGTCCAAGGCGGCGGTGATCGCGTTCACCCAGTCGCTGGCGGCGGAGGTGGCGCCGCTCGGCGTCAACGTCAATGCCGTGTGTCCCGGCTCTATCGTCGGCACCCGGATGCGCGACGACGCCGACCGCATGTCGCGCGAACAGGGCCTGCCCACGGCCAAGGAACGCGAGCACCTGATCCCCATCGGCCGCGTCGGCGTGCCCGACGATATCGCCCGCGTGGTCGCCTTCCTCGCCTCCGACGAATCCGCCTACATGACCGGGCAGGCGATCAACGTCACCGGCGGTTTGTGGATGAACTGAACCGTCCTTCCTCGGTCGCCCCGCACGGGCTGGCTATCCCGCAACCAGATCGAGAAAGCCGGACAGGTCGGGGCGGCGGGGCAGGTCGGCCGGAAAGAAGTCGGGCGCGCCCTTAGCGACAATGGCGAGGAAGGGAATGCCGAGCTCGAGCGCGGCATCGAACTCCGTGAGGGAATCGCCCACCGCCAGCACCGCCTCCGGTGCATGGCCGCCCTCGCTCAGGATGCGGCGGAACTCCGCCAGTTTGGCCTTGGGCGAGCCGGCGACGGAGGTGAACAGCCCGGAAAGCTGCCGGCGCGCCAGCACCGCCTTCAGCTCGACCTCCGGCATGCCGGACACCAGATGCAGCGGCAGGCGTCCCTGCAAGGTCGCGAGCGCCTGTTCCGCGCCCGGAACGAACGGCGCATCGAGGAGGGCGGTGTCGACGAACTGGGCAAAGCGCCGGCACAGCGCATCGAGTGAGCCCGAATCCCCCGGCCGTCCGAAGATGGCGCGTTCGAAATAGGCGAACTTCTCGCGGCGGCCGATCCCGCCGTGCCGCTCCTGATAGGCCACGACCTCGGCGATCTTCTCCGCGTCCTCTCCAGCGTAACAATCGGCAAAGGCCTGCGTCTTCAGGCCGGCTGAATCGAGGATGACGCCGTCGAAGTCGAAGATGATCGCCTGCAGGCGGGTGCCGGCATCGGGAAACAACGGCAATTCTCCCTTGGAAAGATCGTCATCGGCGGGATTCTGGTTCCCTCAACACAGCCAATCGCCGTTCGCCTCACGCTACCCTATCTGCACCGCCGGCTTCCAGCTGCCCCCGAAGTCTTCAGCGGGTGGAGAGCGGGGGCGGCGGCGGCGGGGCGGTGGAGCCGGGGCCGAGCGAGCGCTGCACCATCACGCTGTCCGCCCAGCGGCCATAGCGATAGGCGACGCCCGGCAGCAGCCCGACCCGGACGAAGTCGAACCGCGCGTGCAGCTTCAGCGACGCGGTGTTGTCCGCATCGATATAGCCGATCATCTGCCGAAAGCCCGCCGCCGCGCAGGCATCGATCAGCCCGCGCATGAGCCGGCTGCCAATGCCCTGGCCGATATGCTGGTGATGCACGTAGATCGAGTGCTTCACGGTGTAGCGATAGGCCGGGCGCTTGCGGAACAGCACCACATAGGCATAGCCCACCACCTCGCCGTCCCGCGTCGCGACGATGTGGGGAAAGCGGCGGCTCTTCAGGTTCTTGCGCCGCTCGCGCAGGTCGTCCGGCTGCGGCGTGTCGCTGTCGTCCACGCCCTCCTCGACGCCGCGGTGGATGTGGCGGCGATAGATCGCCAGCATGGCATCGACGTCCGCATCCCGGGTCGGGCGGATGAGGACCACTGGCTCCTGCTTCATGGGCGAACTGACACTCCCGGCTTACTCCGCGACCACATAGGTGTGCAGCCGGACAAGTCCGGCGGCGTCGGTCTCACGATAGACGCCCTGGATCTCGACGTCGAAGCCGGGAAACGTGTTGAAGCAGGCCTCGAACATCTTGAGGTAGTCGATCATCGGCTGCGCGCGCTCGGTCAGCCGCTCGCCCGGCACGATGGTGGCGATGCCGGGCGGGTAAACCACGAATGGCGTCGTCGCGATACGGCCGGCGATGGCGTCGATGGGCAGATAGTCCACATCGTTGCGAACCAGCCGCCGTGCGGCCTCGTGCGGCGAGAGGGCGATCTGCGGCAGGTGCGCGGCCGAGAACTGCATCGCCTGGAGCGCGCTGACATTGGCGGCACGGAAGAAGCGGTGCATCTCCCCGCACAGGTCGCGCAGCCGCACGCCGGCATAGCGCGCCGGCCGGCGACGGTAGAATTCCGGGATCGCCTCCTCGAGCAGCGCATTGTCGTCATGCAGCTTCTTGAAGGCGACCAGGCCGGAGATCAGCGTGCCGGCCTTGCTGGCCTCGACCCCGGGCGTGAGCAGGAACAGCAGCGAGTTGAGGTCGTTCTTCTCGGCGACGATACGGTTCTCGCGCAGATATTGCGCAACCACCGGCGCCGGGATGCCGTGCTCGGCATAGGCGCCGGTAGCGGGGTCGAAGCCGGGCGTCAGCAAGGTGAGCTTGTTGGGATCGGTCATGGCGAAGCCCGGCTCCATGCCGGCAAATCCGTGCCATGCCGCGCCGGGGGAGAGGTGCCAGAAGGCCGGGTTGGTGGCGAGCTGGTCGGTGGAGATGCTCTCCCACGCCACGTCATGCACGGCGTCCGGGCGCGACACGTCGGGGATCGCCACCCGGTCCGGCACGAACGGCTCGAAGAACCAGCGCCGCTCGACGCGCGGCTCCTTCTCCTCGAACTCGCGGCGCACGGCGCGGATTTTCTTCCGCAGCTCGATGCCGAGGCGGATCGTATCGTCCCACAGCACCACACCCGAGCGTCCCTTCATCATCTGCGCGCCGACGTCGAGCGAGGCGAACAGCGGATAGAAGGGCGAGGTGGAGGCGTGCTGCATGAAGCTCTCATTGAAGCGCCGGTGCTCCACCCGCCGCTTCTGCCCGGTGATGTGGCGGTCCTTCATGTGGATCTGCGAGGCCTGCGAGAAGCTTGCCAGCTGCTTGTGGGTGGACTGGGTGGCGATGATGCCCGGCGCCTCAGGGCCGAGCTCGGCGAGGCCCATGGCGAAGCGCCCGGCATAGAGCGGGTGAAACTTCATGAAGCCGGCCCAGGCTTCGTCGAACAGGATGTAGTCGCACAAATGGCCGATCCGCTTGAGGATCATCTCGGCGCTGTGGATGGTGCCGTCATAGGTGCACTGTTCCACCACCGCGACGCGGAACGGGCGCGGCTTCTGCCACAGCTCGGGATCCTTCACCAGCGGATGCGTGCGGATCTGCTCGCGCAGATGCGCTTCGTCCAGCGCCTCGAACGCCATCGGGCCGATCAGCCCCCAGGCGTTGCGCACGGTCGGGACATAGACCGGGATGCCGCCGGAGATCATCAGCGCGCCGTGATGGGCGGCCTTGTGGTTGTTGCGGTCGAACAGCACCAGGTCGCCATCGGTCACGAGGGCGGCGAGGGCCACCTTGTTGGAGGTGGAGGTGCCGTTGAGGACGAAATAGGTCTTCTCGGCGCCGAAAATCTTCGCCGCCTCCTTCTGCGCCGCCAGTGCCGGCCCTTCATGGGTCAGCAGGTCGCCGAGATCGAGCACCGAATTGTCGAGGTCGTCGCGGAACACCGCCTCGCCCAGATGCTCCATGAACACCCGGCCGATCGGGCTGCGCGAGTAGAACACGCCGCCATTGTGCCCGGGACAGGTCCAGAGCTGGTTGCCCTCCTCGGCATAATCCACCAGCGCGCCGAAGAACGGCGTCTTCAGCGTCTCGGCATATTGCTTCAGTCGGCTGATGAGGTTCTTGGCGATGAAAGCAGGCGTCTCCTCGGAGAGGAAGACATAGCCGTCGATGAAGTCCAGCACCTCCACCGGTACGTCCTCGAACCGCTTGCGGCGGATGAGCAGGATGATGGGGAAGTCCAATCCCCGCCGGCGCATCAGATTGATGAGCGAGGCGGTCTTGCCCTCCAGTCCCTTCTTGCCCCAGTCCACCATCATGCAGCCGATGGCGGCATCGGTCTGTACGGCGATCTCGGCGTCTTCCAGATTGCGCGCCCGCACCACCTCGAAGCCGGAACGCTCGATTTCCTCGACGATCTGATGGTAGCGGGCGCCCTCCAGATCCTCCGGGTCAAAGGCGGGCGTTGCGAACAGGAAGTTGAAACGCTTGAAATAATCCATTCGGGCACCCGCATTTGGTCCGTGTCAGTCCGAGGTGTCCACTTGCCCCGTGACAAGATCGTGACGAATTGCTGGCGCCGCCTCATCCCATCCAAGGGAGGAATGGCCGGTAGCCAGAGCGAGGCCAAGCATCGCTCAGAACAGCGGCAGAGGGTATCGCCTCGGGTAGCACCTTCCCGCGCCGTGCCGGGCGCCTCGCGCGGTCAGTGCCAGAACGGCTCGGCGTCGATGAATTGCTGCCAGGTCTGCCGGAGCGCCCTGGCCGCCTCGATGTTGTCGCGCCCCTGCCACCCGGTGATCGCCCCGATGGCCTTGTGCACCTGCGGATTCGACGTGCTTGCCTCGACCTCGCGCAGCAGCGACTGCGTCGTCGTGGCGTCGTTGTCGGCGCCAAGGATGTTCTGCAGCCGGGACAGCCTTTTCAAATATTTCTGCACGACGCCGTCGTCTTCATAGAGCGGCAGGAAGAACTCCGCCGCATAGCGCAGCTTCTTCAATGTCAGGCGCAATTCATGGCGGGCCTCCGGCGCGAGCCGCCGGAAATGATGGCCCTGTTTCAGGGCCTTGCGGTTCAGCCGCGCCAGCGCGCGGTCGGCAAACTCCCGGGCGGGCTGGGTCAGCACCGCCAGAGCTTCGCTGCTGATATCGTTGCGCCAGCTGCGCCGCTCGATCACCCGGCCGAGGGACAAAAGGAAGCGGGTGCATTCGAGATCGATGAGGTCGGCCCGGGCCGCCTCGTAACCGCGCTCGCGGAATGGCCCGCTGGTGGATTTGAGATCGGTGAACTCGATCCCCGGAAGCTGCCGGCTCTCGATCTCGGCGACCGTCGTGGTCAGGAAGACGTCCCAGTTTCGGGCGGGGCCTAGCCCGCTGGCGAGTCTTCTGGCAGTGAAAACCAGCGCCTGAAGTGAGGAGGCCGGAATCTCTCGTCCAAAGAGCGAGATCGCCGTCCGCAGCCGCCGCAGGGCGACCCGCAATTGATGGACGCCTTCCGGATCCTGCCCATGCTGCGCGGCCACGAGATTGGCCATCACATGACGCTGGCAGGCCGCGAGCGTCCTGGCGATGACCTCGTCGGTGGTATCGCTCGGCTCGATGCCGGAAGAGAAACCCTTCTGGGCCAGGGGCGGCGTGCCGAAGGCAAGCGCATATCCGCGCTCCCCCTTGCTCTGGGTGCCGACGCGAAGCGGCCCGTGCTCCAGCAGCGACAAGGCGAGCTCATAGAGGGCGCCGACCTCGCCGGATTTAAGCTCCAGTTCGATCTCGCAGACCGCCTCGGTCCGCTCCCCGGCGATCAGCAGGCCTTCATCGAAGGCCACCTCGATCACGGCGCCGCCGAATGTCACCGTCCGCGTGTGGCGGCGGATCCTGGTGGTGAATATCGCGATGAGATCGGCACTTTGCAGCGTCTCGAACGGTGCGCCCAGATCGCTCGTCGGCAGAATGTCCAGCTGCGGCGCCATATCCGGCACGGGTGCTTCCAGTTCCTGCCGTTGCAGCGGGTTCGCCGGCGTTGCCAGCTTCAATGTCTGGATATGTTGCTTGCCACTGCGCCGGACGCGCAGCGACGCTCCGAGGCCGGCGATCTCGGCAGCGGAGGTGTCGTAATAGGTTGCCTCCAGCCGCCTCACCACGCCCTTGGATGTGGCGTTGCGCGAAATGACGGGGGCATCGACGAGCCGGGCAAGCGTGCTTGCATCTGTCAGCAGCTTCAGTTCGATCTCGCAGGCGTCCGGCACGTGTGCACTGGCGGTCACGCTTGGCTGCGTGGTGGCGCTGCCTTCCGGCATGTCGACATTCCTCTTCGTTCCCGGCTTCTGGCCGGTATCCCTGCCGCGAAGAGACCGGCTCCCAGCAGGCATGAAAGGCATCGATAGCGACTGAAACTGTCACATAAAAGTAATAATGCCTGCCGGCGTGACGCACCGGGACGGGCGATGACGACGGATAGATGAGCCCGGCGGTGCTATGGGCGCCGCTTCTGAAGCCGGGGGGATGGAGGCGCCGAAATCCTCGGGCTTTCGCCAGATCACGGGTAGGCCGTAACGCTCCGAGGCGTCGGCCTCGTCTCGGCGATGTCGTCGGCCGGTCGTCCGTCCCCGTTTGCCAAGTTGCGCCATATCCGGGTAAAGCGCATAAGCGCGGCAAACAGTCTGGAGGAATTCCATGCCGGCCTATCGCTCTCGCACCACCACCCATGGCCGCAACATGGCCGGTGCGCGCGGCCTCTGGCGCGCCACGGGCATGAAGGACGATGATTTCGGCAAGCCGATCATCGCGGTGGTCAATTCGTTCACCCAGTTCGTGCCCGGCCATGTCCATCTGAAGGATCTCGGCCAGCTCGTGGCGCGCGAGATCGAAGCGGCGGGTGGCGTCGCCAAGGAATTCAACACCATCGCGGTCGACGACGGCATCGCCATGGGCCATGACGGCATGCTCTATTCGCTGCCCTCGCGCGAGCTCATCGCCGACAGCGTCGAGTACATGGTCAATGCGCATTGCGCCGATGCCATGGTCTGCATTTCCAATTGCGACAAGATCACGCCGGGCATGCTGATGGCCTCGCTGCGCCTCAACGTTCCGACGGTCTTCGTCTCCGGCGGCCCGATGGAAGCCGGCAAGGTGGTGCTTGGCGGCAAGACCAAGGCGCTCGATCTCGTCGATGCGATGGTTGCCGCCGCCGACGACCGCGTCTCCGAAGAAGACGTGAAGGCGATCGAGCGGTCCGCCTGCCCGACCTGCGGTTCGTGCTCGGGCATGTTCACCGCCAATTCGATGAACTGCCTCACCGAGGCGCTCGGCCTGTCGCTGCCCGGCAATGGCTCGACACTGGCGACCCACGCCGACCGCAAGCGGCTCTTCGTCGAGGCTGGCCATCTCATCGTCGATCTCGCCCGCCGCTATTATGAGGAGGACGATGCGAGCGTGCTGCCGCGCTCCGTCGCAACCTTCGCCGCCTTCGAGAACGCCATGACGCTCGACATCGCCATGGGCGGCTCCACCAACACCGTGCTGCATCTGCTCGCGGCCGCCCATGAGGGCGAGGTGCCGTTCACCATGGCCGACATCGACCGCCTGTCGCGCCGCGTGCCGGTGCTCTGCAAGGTCGCGCCGGCCATCGGCGATGTGCACATGGAAGACGTGCACCATGCCGGCGGCATCATGGGCATTCTCGGCGAGCTCGATCGCGCGGGGCTGCTGGACACCTCGGTCGGCTCGGTCCACGCGCCGAACCTCAAGGCCGCGCTCGACCGCTGGGACGTCAAGCGGACATCCAGCGAGGCCGTGCACGAGTTCTATCGCGCCGGACCGGGCGGCATCCCGACCCAGATCGCCTTCAGCCAGTCTGCCCGCTACGACGATGTCGACACCGATCGCGAGACCGGTGTGATCCGCGATGCCGAGCACGCCTTCTCCAAGGATGGCGGCCTGGCGGTGCTCTATGGCAACCTCGCCGAGGACGGCTGCATCGTGAAGACGGCGGGCGTCGACGAGTCGATCCTGACCTTCACCGGCACCGCCCGGGTGTTCGAGAGCCAGGACGATGCGGTCTCCGCCATTCTCGGCAACCGGGTCAAGGCGGGACAGATCGTGCTGATCCGCTATGAAGGGCCGCGCGGCGGGCCGGGCATGCAGGAGATGCTCTACCCGACGAGCTACCTGAAATCGAAAGGGCTCGGGAAGCTCTGCGCCCTCGTCACCGACGGGCGCTTCTCCGGCGGCTCCTCGGGCCTGTCCATCGGCCATGTCTCGCCGGAAGCGGCGGAAGGCGGCACCATTGGCCTGGTGCGCGAGGGCGACACCATCGAGATCGACATCCCGAACCGCCGCATCCATCTGGCGGTCGACGATGCCGAACTCGCGGCCCGCCGCGAGGAGCAGGAGGCGAAGGGCTGGAAGCCGGCCGAACCGCGCAAGCGCAACGTGACGACGGCGCTCAAGGCCTATGCCGCGCTCGCCACCAGCGCCGCCAAGGGCGCGGTGCGGCAGCTGCCGTGACCCCAGCGGGCGGGGATGATTCCCCGCCCTCGCTCCCGGCCTGGCGGCGTATCAAGGGGAGGCTCGGCGACCCTCAAGGGCGGTCGGACCGCCCGGTTGCCCATGCACCCGTCGGATGCGGCCGCTTCAGGCGGAATTGCCGTGCCTCGGCCTCATAGAGGGGTTGGGCCGTGCATTGGAATGTCCCGCCGGGAAGTTCCACCCCCAGGTTTCCGTACCTCATACCTTGATGTGAAACGGAATGGCGGCCCGCCAGGGCGGATGCCGAAGCCTGGGAAGTGGCCTTGTCGCAGGGGGCATGCGATCTAATCACCGCTAATCGGTTCCCACCGCCTGTCTCCTTTCACCGACCGCCCTTCCGGCGCCATGAGGTATGGCAAGCCGTGCATGCGCCGATTCCAGGGTGCGAAGGCGGGCGAGGATGGCGTCCGGCGCCGCGGCCGCGCGACCTTTCGCGGTGTCGACATGCAGCAGCATCTGCTCGGCGGTGGCGATTTCGCGCTCCTGTTCGCCTTTGCCGGCGAACATCCGGTGGAACAGATGGAGGCGCTTCTCGTCGAACGACAGGATCTGGCAGGTCGTGCGCAACGTCTCGCCGAGCCGCGCCTCGTCGAGATGACGCAGATGCGTCTCCACCGTGTAGTAGCTGTGCCCTCCCTGGACATAGGCGAGGTCGACGCCGATCAGCCGCAGCAGCGCGTCGGTGGTGTCGCCGAAGACCTGCAGGTAACGGTGCTCGGTCATGTGGCCATTATAGTCGATCCACGCAGGCGAGACGCGGGTCTCGACCAGTACCAGCGGAGCCGTCGGGTCGGTAGGCGCGGGTGCCGGGGCGCCGGCGAGCAGTCGCCGCTCGAAATCCGCCAGCAGCTTGCCCGCGCCCCAGCCTTCGCCACCGCGGCCCGCCTTCAGGGCCTGCACGATGCCGACGAGGTTCTCGTCGCGGATCCGCTCCAATTCGCGGATCGACAGGCCAGCCGCCTGGGCGTCCGACTGCGCGCCGATCTTCTCGACCAGCGCATCGTCGAGGTCGACCACGTCGGTCAATTTGGTCCACG
Source organism: Ancylobacter sp. 3268 (assembly GCF_031456575.1). Taxonomy (NCBI): domain Bacteria; kingdom Pseudomonadati; phylum Pseudomonadota; class Alphaproteobacteria; order Hyphomicrobiales; family Xanthobacteraceae; genus Ancylobacter; species Ancylobacter sp. 3268. Next base: position 15,817 of record NZ_JAVDUX010000007.1, on the reverse strand, counting down.
GCCATTGCAGGCAGGGGCCGAACTGAGCGAGGAAGTGCCGCATGCCGGCCTCGCCGCCGGCGATGCGATAGGTCTGGAACAGCCCCATCTGCGCCCAGCGCAGGCCGAAGGAATAGCGGATCACGTCATCGAGCGTCTCGACATCGCAGATGTCGTCCTTGATCAGCCACAGCGCCTCGCGCCACAGCGCCTCCAGTAGCCGGTCGCCGACGAAGGCCTCGATCTCGCGGGCGATGACCACGCCCTTCATGCCGATGGCGTCCAGCACCTCCTTCGCCCGCTCGATGGTGGCGGGCGCGGTGGCGCTGCCGCCGACGATCTCCACCAGCGGCAGCAGGTAGACCGGGTTATAGGGATGGGCGACAAACAGCCGCTCGGGATGCGTCAGGCCCTCTTGAAGATCGGTAGGCTTGAGGCCGGAGGTCGAGGAGCCGATCAGTGCCGTCGCGGGGGCGGCCGCGTCGATCTCCGCCAGCACGCGGTGCTTGAGATCGAGCCGTTCCGGCACGCTCTCCTGCACCCATTCAGCCTCTTTCACCGCCTCGGCGAGGCTGGAGCAGAAGCTGAGCCGGCCGCGCGCCGGCAACGGCGCCTGGGTAAGCAGGCCATAGGCGCGCTCGGCATTGGCGAGCACCTCGCCGACAATGCGTTCGGCCTCGGGATGCGGGTCGAACACCTTTACGTCGATGCCGGCGAGCAGGAAGCGGGCGATCCAGCCGCCGCCTATGACGCCGCCGCCGATGCAGGCTGCGCGGGAGATGGGTGCGAGCATCGTCATTCCTCCTCAGCGCTTGACCAGCTTCAGCTTCTCGCGCACCTCGGCCGGGCCGATGACGCGTGCGCCCATGCCGGTGACAACGGTGGCGGCCTTCTCGACCAGCTGGGCATTGGTGGCGAGCTGGCCCCTGCCGATATAGAGGTTGTCCTCCAGTCCAACGCGGACATTGCCGCCGGCCAGCACCGCGGCGGCGGGGTAGGCGAGCGCGTTGCGGCCGATCGAGAAGGCGGAATATACCCAGCCCGCCGGCACGTTGTTCACCATCGCCATGAAGGTATTCAGGTCATCCGGCGCGCCCCACGGAATGCCCATGCACAGCTGTATCAGCACGGGGGCCTCGATGAGCCCTTCCTCGACGAGTTGCTTGGCGAACCACAAATGGCCGGTGTCGAACGCCTCGATCTCCGGCCGCACGCCCAGCGCCGTCATCTGCCGCGCCATCTCGCGCAGCATGGATGGCGTGTTGGTCATGACGTAGTCGCCGAGATTGAAGTTCATCGTGCCGCAGTCGAGAGTGCAGATCTCCGGCAGGCACTCGGCGACATGGGCGACGCGCTCGGTGGCGCCGGCCATGTCGGTGGCGGCCTCGTTGAGCGGGAAGGGGGCCTCCACGCTGCCGAACACCAGGTCGCCGCCCATGCCGGCGGTGAGGTTCAGCACCACGTCGACCTCGGCCGAGCGGATGCGGTCGGTCACCTCGCGGAACAGGTCGCGGCGGCGGGAGGCGGCGCCGGTCTCGGGATCGCGCACATGGCAATGCACCACCGCCGCGCCGGCCTTGGCGGCCTCGATGGCGCTCTCGGCGATCTGCTTCGGCGTGACGGGCACGTGGGGCGAACGTCCCACCGTGTCGCCGGCGCCGGTGACGGCGCAGGTGATGAAGACATCGCGGTTCATCGACAAGGGCATCTCAGCGCTCCCGTAAAACTCCGCGAAGCTTGACGGGGAAGCGAAACCGTGACGCAACTATTTGCGCAACGGATTTCCCACTTCGCGAAGCGATGATCTTCACCCATTCCGACGAGACGCTGGACGTCACGCTGCTGCTGTTCTCCGGGCTGTCGCTGCTCTCGCTGGCGGCGACGCTCGATCCCATGCGCGGCGCCAATCGCGTGCTCGGCCGTACCGCCTATCGCTGGAAGCTGGTGTCGATGGACGGACAAATGCCGGTCGCGAGCTGCGGATTGCCGATCCCGGTCGACGGCGCCTTCGCGCCCGCGGATCCCCAGGATGCGCTGATCGTGCTCGCCGCCTTCGAGGCGGCCAATTACGCGACGCCGCGCATCCTCAGGGCGCTGCGCGCAGGGGCGACGCGCTCGAAGATCGTCGGCGGCATCGAATCCGGGTCGTGGCTGATGGGATTTGCCGGGCTGCTCGACGGGCGCCGGGCGACCACGCATTGGGAGGACCTGGAAGACTTCGCCGCCCGCTTCCCGCATGTGGATGTGCAACCGGACCGTTTCGTCGTCGACGAGCCGGTGTTCACCACCGGCGGGGCGACGCCGGCGCTCGACTGCATGCTATCGCTGATCCGCGCGCGCAACGGCTATTCGGCGGCTCTCGATGTCGCCAGCCTCTACATCTATGAGGAGATGCGCACCGGCTCGGATGTCCAGCCGATCGTTTCGCTCGGGCGCATCGGCCAGCACGAGCCGCGCGTCGCCAAGGCGATCCGCATCATGGAAACCCATATCGACCGGCCGGTGACGATCGCCGCCATCGCCCGGCGGGTGGACCTGTCCACCCGCGGGCTGGAAACGCTGTTCCTCAAGACGATCGACGTGTCGCCGGGAGCCTATTACGTCGCGCTGCGGCTGAGCGCTGCGCGACGTCTGGTGCTCGATACCAGCCTTCCCATCGCCGACATCGCCGAGCGGACGGGCTTCTCCGCCATCGCCTCGCTCTCGCGCGCCTATCGGCGGCAGTTCGGCGTGCCACCCTCGGCGGCACGCCGGGCGCGGCTCTAGAGGCCGAGGCCGCTCTTCACCGCAGGCAGGCCCGGCTTGCCGTCCAGCGTCGAGACGCCGTCGAGCCATTTGTCGAGCGCGGCGGGATTCTCCTTGATCCAGGCGCGCACTGCGGCATCCGGCTGCATGTTCTTGTCGAGGATGTCGCTCATCAGCCGATCCTCCATCGCGACGGTGAAGACGAGATTGGACAGGAAGCGGCCGACATTCGGACATTCCTTCACATAGCCCGGCCGCGTCAGCGTGACCACGGTCGCGCCGCCATCGTTCGGCCCGAACACGTCATTGCCCTTGGTGAGATAGGCGATGGGCAGGTTGACGTTCATCGGGTGTGGCTGCCAGCCGAAGAACACCACCGGCTTGTTCTGGCGGATATCCTGCGCGACCTGGGCGAGCATGCCCTGCTCGCTCGATTCCACGAGGTCGAACCCCTTCAGGCCGAAGGTGTTCTCGGCGATCATCTTGGAGATGGTGTTGTTGGCGCCGCTTCCGGATTCGATCCCGTAGATCTTGCCGCCGAGCTGGTCCTTGAATTTGGCGATGTCGGCATAGGTCTTGAGGCCGGCATCGTAGGCGGCCTTGGAGGTCGCGAAGCCGATGCGGGCTTCCTTGAGGTTGTCGGCGACGATCTCGACCTTGCCGGCCTTGACCAGCGGGCCCTGGGTCGGCTCCTGCAGCGGCATCCAATTGCCGAGGAAGATGTCGCGGTCGCCATTCTCCAGCGCCTTGAAGGTGATGGCGACGGACAGGACGGACACTTCGGGCTTGTAGCCCAGCCCTTCCAGCACTTGCCTGGCGATTTCGGTTGTCGCGGTGATGTCGGTCCAGCCGACATCGGAGAAACGCGGTTTGGCGCACGCCGCCGGGTCGTTGGCGAAGGCAGGCGACCCGACGAACATGGCAGACAAGGTGAGGCAGGCAACGAGACTGCGTGAAATCATTGCTGTTCCCCGTGTTGGCGATCACACTGCTGGCGGCGTCGCAAGGGAAAGCCTACGCCCCGCTCCATTCATCGATTGACTGTTTTCGAACGTCGGATGACCAATTGCGCAGCGTCGAACAGGCGGATGCGCGTGCGGAAAGCTCCACGGCAGGACGCCACGTCCTCGGCCCCTCCACGCGCGCCTTCGTTCGCCGCGGTTGCCGGCCTCGTCAGTATGGGAGCGACGGTTGGTCCGGGCGTATCGATCGCGACCCGACTTTAAGTAAGATTGACTTACTTTGGGGGGACGGTGGCATGCGGGAGAGCGCGGAGCGAGCGCGTGCCGGCCAAGAGGGCGCGACGGGGAGCGGATCGCCGGTGCCATGCCGGCAGGGCACATCCCGCCGCTTCTGGCTGCAGACGACAACCGCCCTGGCGTCGGTCATGCTTCTTGGGCTGGGCGCGCTGGCGCAATCGGTAAGAAGTGGTGGCGACGTTTCACACAACTTCTTTGACCCTCGGGAACGTCTCTGGTCGGTCAGGTCGGAGCGGGCTGGGTGACTGCCGGCAATGGCGGAATCGTCTTCGACGGCTCGATACGCATTGCCTCTTATGATGGTGGGCCCGGCAGGAAACGCCCTTCGACGCCAATTTCTCAGTCAAATCAGACATATACAGGAGGCTGTGGGGCTCGTTTGTGTAGCGGAATTGTGCGAGGTGGCGCCTAAATTCGGCCCGGCCGGAGCGCAAGCTTCCTTCCGTTCGTGTCCGCTATCAGGACTCGAACCGTAGTTGCGCAACAGCCATGACTCACTTCGTTGCAATTTCTTTCACCGTCCTGGGCCTAGGTGACAGCGCGCAAGCTCGGTACGGCGCGCTTTTCGACAGGACCGATCCCGATGGGCGGCCTCATTTCACCGATGGTGCCATTGCCGATGCGCATCGTGGTGCAACGGGTTGCAAAATTCAGTGTGTTATCGGCGACATCGTCGTGAACATGCCACCGGCTCCAACGGGATGGGAAACCTAGTGTAGTATGCCACCAATGCCCGCGCCCAAGGGCGCGTCCCACGGATTGCCTGTCGACATACCGCGCCCACAACACCCCATCTCCTCGAGGGCTTCCGACCGGGCGCCGCCGGGTCTACGAAAACAAAAGCCGAGAGGGGATCGACTCGCGGATGAGGTGTTAGCGTCGACAGGCCAAACTGAATTCAGAGCATTCGGCGCGGGATCGAAGGTCGCGTTGGCGGCAGCAGCGGCCGTTGGTTTTGGTCCAGAACCGGGCCTTGCAGAGCTTGGCTCTAGAGGCGAATAAGCCCCCAATAGCGATGCTAACCGCCATGTTGTAAGATCAGCGGCTTCGAAACGTCTTGGCAGACGCCGGTCGCCGGCACAGATCATGCTGATGGACATCATCGACAAGCAGGAACGGTCACGGCTAATGGGCCGCATCCGTGGCAAGAACACTAAGCCGGAGATGGTGGTGCGCCGCATCGCTCACCGCCTGGGTTTCCGGTTCCGCCTGCATCGTAGGGACCTTCCGGGCAGTCCCGACCTGGTCTTCCCCGGCAGGCGGAAGGTCGTCTTCGTCCACGGTTGCTACTGGCATCGGCATCCGGGTTGCCACCTAGCTTACCAGCCCAAATCGAACGTCGAGTTCTGGACGGAGAAGTTTGCGACCAACGTCACACGCGATCAGAAAGCACTGCAAGAGCTTCATAACCAGGGCTGGGATACCTTGGTAATCTGGGAGTGCAATGCTAAGGATTCGGTACTAGTGGCCTCGCGCCTGTCGGCTTACCTCGGACGATCTGAAGACCGATGAAGATCAACACTGCGGCCCGGCAAGCGAAGCTGGAGCGAGTGCGCGGCGGGAGCGCGCCGCGCGCGCTCGAGTTGTGCTCTGGCTGCGGCGGTATGTCACTCGGGATGGTATCCGCCGGGTTCCAGTTGCTGGGCCATGTCGAGTTCGATGAAACCGCGGCGGCCAGCTACGCCCTGAACTTCGAGCCACCGGTTGAGACGCGAAGGGCAGCCTGGAGCCTTGCCCGCGACATGGTCACTTCAGACCCGGCGACGTTGGCAAGGGAGATCGGCCTCGACGGTGACGTTGTCGACCAGTTCGACGTTCTTGCAGCCGGCCTTCCCTGTCAGGCCTTCGCTCGCATCGGACGCTCGAAGCTGCGGTCGGTGACCGGCGACGACGAGGCATACGTCAACGACCCGCGCGCCAAGCTCTATCAGCGGTTTCTGCAATACGTCGAAGCCGTTCAGCCGGTGGCGATTCTCATAGAGAATGTCCCAGACATCCTCAATCACGGCGGCCACAACGTGCCGGAGAAAATCTGCCAGACGTTGGAGACCCTGGGCTACAGCGCCCGTTACACCTTGCTGAACGCTGCCTATTACGGCGTGCCGCAGATGCGGGAACGCTTGTTCCTGTTAGCCATAGATAGCTCATTGGGCTTCGCGCCGGGTTTCCCGGAGCCGACCCACGCCGCCAAGCTGCCATCTGGCTACGAGAGCGCCCGTACGGTGGCACTCAAGTATGTTCCCGCTCTCGGCTCGCACTTCGGCGAGATTCCGCGCGCTCGTCAGGGGCTACCGGAGGCAGTCTCGGTCAAGGCTGCGCTCGGCGATTTGCCGCGCATTACCGAGCATTTCTCGGCGCCGGCGGAAATGCGACGGCGGAAGCTTACCGACCGGCTGCCCTACGCCAGCTCCACGGACCTGAGCGCTTTCGCGAAAAAGATGCGGGCGTGGCCGGGTCACAAGATTTCACACGCCGACACCGATGGTCACGTGGTGCGGATCACGCCTCGCGACTTCGAGATTTTCCGGCGCATGAAGCACGGCGGTGACTACCCGCACGCCAGTTCTGTCGCCGAAACTATCTTCAAAGAGAAGCTGGAGGCTCTGGCCTGCCCGCCCCAGGAGGGATCGGAGGCCTGGGAAGTGCTGCGCGCCAAGCATGTGCCGCCGTATGATCCGGGCAAGTTCCCAAACAAGTGGTGGAAGCTGAACCCGGCTCTGCCGTCGCGCACGTTGACAGCGCACATGGGCAAGGACACTTATTCGCATATCCACTGGGATAACGGGCAAAAGCGCACTGTCTCGGTCCGCGAAGCGGCCCGACTCCAGTCGATCCCCGACAGCTTTCGATTCGCCGGCGCGATGAACGCGGCGTTCCGCCAGATCGGTAATGCCGTGCCGCCGCTTCTGGCCGAGGCCGTCGCCCGCCGCCTGAAACGGGACCTGCTTTGCCAGCCCGAGCATCAGGCCCAAGAAAAGGCGGATCCAGAGGCCGCCTGAGCTGCGTAAACTACATTTTACCACTCACGATTACTGACCTGAATGCATAAAATAGCGTGGTGCCGGGGGAGAATCGGATGTCATCACGTCAACGCAAGGACGGCGCGCGGTCGGCGGAAGGGCTGATCGCGGGATGAAGTACGAGACGAATCCTCCTGATGCCGCTTCGCTGATGATATCGGCCCGCAGCTTCGGCAACTACGATCTGCCAGGCGCCCTGGCTGATCTGATCGATAACAGCATCAAGGCCGGCGCTCGCGAGGTCGTCCTGGACTGCCGATTCAACGACGGGAGCCCCGAGATCCGCATCCGCGATGACGGGCATGGCCTCTCCGGCCAGGAACTGCGGGTAGCCATGCGGCCAGCCAGCAGTAACCCCCTCGCCGAGAGAGCCCCCGATGACCTCGGACGCTTCGGCTGGGGCATGAAGTCGGCCTCCTTCTCGCAGTGTGCTCGCCTGACAGTGCTCAGCCGCCGGGGTGGCGAGTTGACAGGCTGCTTGTGGGACTTGGCCGATGTGGACGGTTGGCGCATGGGCGTGCTCGACGCCGGCGACATCACGTCTTTGGCCTCCCCGGAGTTGCTGACCAAGGACGGCGTCGAGGTGATCTGGACCAACTGCGACCGGCTGTCGGAGAACGGCAGCATCACACAGGCGGAGTTCAATGCGCTGATCGTTCACGCGGGGAACCGGTTGGCGCTGATCTTCCACCGCTATTTGGCCGGGGAGGTCCGCGGGCGGAAACTGACGCTTCGGCTCAACAAACGGAAGATCGAGCCACTGGACCCGTTCTATCGCGACCACGAGGCTACCCAGCAGCTTGAGGCAGAGCCGCTGGAGATCGGCGGCCGGACCATCGATATCCAGCCCTTTATCCTGCCGCACTATTCGAAGCTGCTGCCGAACCAGTATGACCAGCTCGGTGGCGAGGAAGGGTTCCTCCGGAATCAGGGCTTCTACGTCTACCGCAATCACCGCCTTATCATCAGCGGCACTTGGTTTCGACTTCTGCGTCATGGCGAGCTATCGCAGCTCGTTCGGGTCCGAGTGGATATCCCCAACGCACTCGACCACATCTGGAAGATTACCATCGACAAGTCGGACGCGCAGCTTCCCGCGGTACTGCGCAATCGCCTTCGCCAAATAGTCGACGGCCTTCGCCGTCGTTCCGCACGCGTGTTCCGCTCGCGGGGCGGCCGTCTGGATCGGGCCGGCACGACCTCCGTCTGGAGCCGGTACGCGCGCGACGGCGAGGTCCGCTACGCGATCAACCGCGAGCACCCGGTGATTGAGGCGCTGCTGGATTCAGGTGATGACGAGCGGAAGCAGACTGCCAATGCCGCGCTGAAGGTAATCGAACAGGCTTTCCCGGTTGCCGCCTTCGCTCAGGACGCCGCGCGCGTGCCGGACGCGATCCACCAGACGCTCACCGATCCAGTGATCTTCAAGGCCGACCTCAATGCCGCGCTCCCGATGCTCCTGATGCAGGCCGGTGGCGATTTCGCCTCTCTGGAAGCACTGCTGCGAGTGACCGAGCCGTGGTGCGAGGCCTGGGGTGCCACGGAAGCCGTACTCAAGGAAAAGGGCTGGGTTAATGCGTGATCTGGGCGCCGAATTGGCCTATCTGACCATGAGCATCGGGAAGAGCTACGCAGACGAAGTCAGCAACGGCCGCGCGCTGCCGGACGGCGCCATCGGCGCCGAGATCGACGCCTCACCCTTCAGATTCGATGATGAGGAACGGGCGGAGGTGCTACGGGTACTGGAGGCGAGCTTCACCCAGACCCAGACACGCGGCTATTCCGTCTTCAGCGACTTCAAGCCCTGGCTGAAGGACAGCAGCGCCTCCATCGACTTCTACTACTGGAACCGTCTGAAGCGGTACTATCTGGAAGGCGGCTCGCTGGCGGCGCCGGTCGTCGCCACGTTGGACGCTGTCACCGATCAAATCCTCGACTTCTCCGGCAACCCGTTGACGCCCATCACTGGGTCCCGCCGCGGCATGGTCATGGGCCACGTCCAGTCTGGCAAAACGACCAACTACTCGGCTCTGATCTGCAAGGCGGCCGATGCCGGCTATCGCACCATTATTCTGCTGGCCGGAATTACCAATTCACTGCGCGCCCAGACCCAGGAACGCTTGGACGAAACCTTCATCGGCAAGAAGTCGATCTTCCATGCCCTGGCAGCCGAACCGCTGCCGATCCTCACCTATGCTATGAAGAAGCGCTTCCCCGCATATGGGACGTCGCGGGACAAGGACTTTACCCGCGACCCCGGAGGCGGCGTGGTCTTCAGCTTGGCCGCCCATAACGAGCCGATCATATTCGTCTGTAAGAAGAACAAGGCGCCGCTGTCCAAACTGCGCGACTGGCTGATTGAACAAGGCCACGGCCAGATCATTACGTCGCCGCTATTGCTGATCGATGACGAGGCCGACAACGCCTCGATTAACACTTCCAAAGACCCCCAGGCGACAACGGCGATCAACGCGGTTATTCGAGAGATCATGGGGCTGTTCGAACGGCGGTCCTACGTCGGCTATACGGCCACGCCATTCGCCAACATCTTTATCGATCCCGACTCCAACAACGAAATGCTGAAGGACGATCTGTTCCCAAAGCACTTCATCAAAACGCTCGATCCGCCGAACACTTATGTCGGCGCCTCCCGCGTGTTCGCCGACGACGGCGACCTCCGCCAGCCGATGGTCGAGATCATAAGGGACCACGTCACGCGCCTGCCGCTGAACCACAAGGCGGAGGACCCCGTGACTCTGCCGCCGTCGTTGCTGACCGCGGTCCGCGTGTTTCTACTCACCCGCGCTATCCGCATCCTACGCGGCCAGGGCCGCCAGCACTGCACGATGATGATCAACGTGAGCCGCTTCAACGCTATCCAGGAGAAGGTTCACGGACAGGTCTACGTCTACCTCCAGACCCTACAGAACTCCGCCGCCCTGGCCATGGGGCAGGACGCGCTGCTCGATCCGGTGATCGCCCAGTTCAAAGAGGACTTCGACCGCGAGTTCGGGGAAGACGAGGAAACCTTCGACGCCGTCAGGGCCGTGCTGGCGGAGGCAGCGCGCGTGCAGCCGGTGACGGTAAACATGAAGGGCGGTGCGCTCGACTACCGCGCCCATCGCGAGAACGGCCTGCATGTAATCGCCATCGGCGGCCTCGCGCTCTCTCGCGGCCTGACCCTCGAGGGGCTGACCGTCTCCTACATCCTGCGCAACACAGCCGCTTCAGACACGCTCATGCAGATGGCCCGCTGGTTCGGTTACCGACCAGGCTACGAAGACATCTGCCGAGTCTACCTGCCGCAGCTCGCCCTCAACCACTACCGCGAGATCAACGGCGCAATCGAAGAGCTGCGCGATGAGGTCCGCCGCATGCACGACCTCGGCATGACTCCGGAACACTTCGGGCTGAAGGTTCGGGAAAGTCCGACCGCGATCCGCATCACTGCTGCGAACAAGATGCGCACCGCGACCCAGATAAAGATCGCGCAGGACTACTCCGTACGGCATTTGGAAGGCTACATCCTGCCGAACAACCAGCAGGTCAACGAAGGCAATCTTAAAGCCGTCCGCGCGTTCGTTAAGGAGCTGGGCGCGCCCTGCCCGGAGAAGTCGACGGCTCAGGCCAAAGTCTGGAAGCAGAGGTCAGGACGATCTGTCATGATCCTGTTAAAGGCCTTCCGGTTCTCCGCGGCCCATGGCGACCTGGGGCCGATCAGTGGTGATGTCAGCCTGTTCGAGGACTATTTCGCTGACCGGGTCCGGGACGAGATGTCGGAGTGGGATGTGGCCATTCCCCATCCCGCCGGTGGCGAAGCGAAGCCCGTCCTGCGGGACGATCTCTCCTTCCCGCTGCGGACGCGGGCGTCCGGCGATGTAGTGGAAGGCGGCTTCCGTATAACCGGCGGGCGAAATCGCGTCGCTGATCCCAACGATGCACAGATCGGCTTAACCGAGGACCAGATCGAAGCGGGTGACGCCGAGAAGGCCAGCGGCCGACTGCGCGGGGACAAGGCCTACTGCGCACAGCGCGTCCGCCCCATGTTGCTGATCCACGTCTTCTCTCCTGGCGAGGGCCTAACCGACCTGAAGCTGAAAGGGCCAGTCGTTACCTTGAGCTTCTGCCTCCCGCAGACGGAAAAGCCGACCAGCGAGCGGAGCTACCAAGTCAATGCCGTCTATCGGAAGCAGATCGAGGAAGCGTTCGCTCGTGAGGATGACGATGACGATGATGCCGTCCAGGCCGGAGAAGTCTGATGGACGAGAGCGACTGGCACAACATCGCGCCTGCCACCGATCAGCACGCCGACAATGTGAGGCGGGCCTCGACTACCCATCCGCTCGATTTCTTCCGGGGGCGCAATCATGCCGGACAGTACATCTTCGCCCTAACCGCTGACGACGGATGTCGGGAGCTGCCGAGGCCGCCGAAGCTCAACGGCATCGATCTTTCGGTGGAGCGCCGGCTCAGTGAAGGCGCGCGCCTCCTCCTGACGCTCGAGGACCGCGAGCAATTCGACATTTTCCGGGCGCTGTGCCGGCATCTGCTCGACGCCACGGCCGATCAGCCGCGTGGTGCCAACGGCCCCGGCCTACGGCTGGTCCTGCGTCGGCTGGCCGACTGGCACAATATGCTCCGCCGCCGCCGCGACGGCCTGCTGACGATCGAGGAGATCATCGGCCTCGTCGGTGAGCTACTTTTTCTGCGTGATCAGGTCGTGCCACGGGTAGGCGTGAGCGGCGGCGTCGCGGCTTGGCGCGGGGCGCATCGCGACGAGCAGGACTTCGCCCTCGGCGCCTTGCAGGTCGAGGTGAAGACCCAGCTCTCAACCTCAGACCATCGCCTGCTGATCTCCTCGGAAGCGCAGCTTGATACGGCGGGCAGCCGCCTGTTGCTGTGTCACCAAGCGGTCGCTCGCACGCCGGCCGGCGGCGGGGCGGTCTCACTCAACGCCCTCGTCGACGATCTCACGCAGCGTTCTGTCGCCGCCGGACCCGTTATCCTTGAACAGTTTGAGACGGCGCTGGAGGGCTGCCGCTATGTCCGGAGAGAGGAATATGACGAGCCGCAGTGGCTTCTGATCGACCGGCGGCTGTTTGAGGTGCGCGACGACTTCCCGCGCCTGACGCCGGTCATGTTGCCGGCCGGCGTCCACGCGGTCTCCTATGCGATCCTGCTGAGCGCCTGCCAGAGCTTCGCCGTCGATCTCGACAAGACCCTGGCGGAGGGCCTCGCGTGAGCACAGGGGATCTCGACGACGCCTTCGACCGCTTTTGGGAGGATCTGATGTTTGAAGCGGAGGCCTCTGCCGATCCGCAACCCGCCGCCTTCTTTCGGCTCTACACGAAGCTCGCCTCGGAGAATGGCGACTGCATCGACCTGACCTACACGCCCGCCCGCAACGAACGGCGCGGGGCCTATCAGGTCGATGGGTTCGCCCTCGAACGCGACCGGGGCGATCTCTATCTGGCCGTCTCGGATTTCCGATCCGGTAAGGAACTGCAAACGCTCAACGCCGCCCAGATCGACACTCTCTTCGGGCGTGTCCGCCGCTTCTGTGAGTTGGCGGTGCAGCCGGCCTTCATCAATGCTGTGGACGAGACGAGCCCGTCGTTCCAGGCCGCTTGGCCGATCTATAACGGTCGCAGCCAGATCAAGCGCATCCGTGTGGTCATCTTCTCGAACGCCCGGCTGTCCACGCGTCGCAAGCCGGAGATGACCGGCGAGGTGCTGGGCGTTCCTTTCGTATGCAGCGTACTCGACTTTGCCCGTTACGCCAGCATTATCAGCGCGAAGGGGGGCGTCGAGCCCATCGAAATTGACGTCACCGCGGTTAACGGCTCTCCATTGCCCTGTCTGCCGGCGCACAGCATCGATGGCGGGCACACCTCGTACCTCGTCGCCGTTCCTGGAACCTTCCTCGCGGAAATCTACGGCCTCCATGGCGCAAAGCTGCTTGAGCAGAACGTCCGCACCTTCCTCCAGGCGCGGACCAGGGTGAACGCCGGCATCATCAAGACACTGGAGGCAGCGCCGGAGATGTTCTTCGCCTACAACAACGGGCTGACCGCCACCGCCGCCGGCATCACCACTGCGCCGCTGGACGGCGGCGGCTTGGGCATCGCGTCCATCGACAACCTCCAGATTGTCAACGGCGGCCAGACTACGGCCTCGATTCTCTATGCCAGCGACAGTGCCCGGAAGGATCGCAAGGCCGACCTCAGCCGTGTCTTCGTCCAGATGAAGCTGTCGGTCGTGAATCCTGACCGTCTCGAAGAGGTCGTGCCGTTAATCTCGCGGTACGCCAACACGCAGAACAAGATCAGCGAAGCCGACTTCTTCTCCAGTCATCCGATCCACCTAGTGTTGGAGCGCTTCTCGCGCGACATGTCCGCCCCGCCAAAACCCGGCGCACTATCCGGCTCGAAATGGTTTTACGAGCGCGCTCGTGGCCAGTACCGCGACCGGCTGGCTTACGGCACGCAGGCGGAGCGCAAGCGCTTCGAACTGGAGTTCCCGCGGGAGCAGTTCATCGACAAGACCGATCTCGCCAAATTTGAGGTCACGTTCGATTGCCGCCCTCACATCGTGAGCCGCGGCGCCCAGAAGTGCTTCTTGGAATTCGCGGAAAAGACCGGCAAGGCCTGGGAGGTCTCTGATGTCCGCTTCAACGAGCACTGGTTCCGAGCCATCGTCGCCGAGGCCATCATCTTCCGCGGCCTAGATCGGCTCGTCGGACGATCTGATTGGTATCAGGCAGATCGCGGGTACAAGGCGCAGATCGTCACCTACGCCATCGCTTGGCTGGTCCAGCACCTCCAGAACCGAGGCCAGGAGATCGCGCTCTCCCTCGTTTGGCAAAGGCAGGAGCTGCCTGCCGAGATTGCCGACGCCCTGGCACGGATCGCACCTCAGGTCGCCGAGACCATCAAGGATACGCCTCCCGCGATGAAGAACGTCGGCGAGTATTGCAAGCAGCAGGCGTGCTGGGCCGCTGTGGCGGCCTCGAAGTACATTTTCGATGATCGCCTGGACGGCCTGCTCATCGAGCATGACGAAGCCGAGTTGGCCCGCAAGGAAACCATCGCTGCCCAGAAGGTCGACAAGGACGTCGATTTTGATCACGTTCTAGTGGCGATGCTGGCGGACACTCAGCCCTATCTCATCTTCGCCCGTAGCCGCCGGCTGCTCACACCGAACTCGGACGCTGCCCTAAAGCGTCTGACCCGTGGCGACATCCGGCTGCCAGCGTCTGAGCGAAACGCGCTCAAGTACATGGTTCAGAAGATGGTCCAGGCCGGCTTCGAACTGCCTCAGCAGGCCCCGCGCACTCCGGTCACCTGATGGCCGGGGCGCGGGGAGAACTAATACGAGGCGCACGGCTTCAGCGTCTATTGCCTCGCCAACGCCGTCTTCAACGTCGTCAGTGATTCCGGCTCTTACCTGCGCAGGAACGAGGATATCCCTTGGCGACGTGCGCACAATGTTCCTGATGCGCAACTTCGCCCATTACACCAACCTGCACGGGTTTATTCGCCTGATCAGCACGGACATTTTCATGTGACCTGCCGCTAGGCGCGGACTGTCGCAGCGAGATCGATTCGTACAATTCGATCGCGACGGCAACTTGCTAAGTCCAGTCTAAAGTGGAGGGAACCGCTCCGCGGTAGCCAATGTCTTCACGGACAACCCCAGATACCAAGCGTGCATTCGCTTGTCCCAGCTTCGGCACTCCAAGAATTGCTTCCAGGTGAACTCATAAATAGAGTCCAATGACCAATCCTGTCGCATTTTAACGACGATTATGTACTCGAATAACTGCTTTTCGGGATCGATGCTATCTGGATAGACAGTTCCCGTCTTCTTCGCATCAACTACGCCCTTGATTGAGTAGCGCTCACCGCGCCTGGACAAGGCATCGACGTTCGCAGTGCCAACGGGAGCCGCCAGCAGCTTGGGCCGCCCAGGCATTTGATTATAGTAGCGAATTGCATGGTGTTCGGCCATTTGCCCTACGCTTCGGGCAATACCTCTCCTCCTGAGCTCCGCGTGAAGCTCAGCTCGAAGCTGAAGGAGATGAGCGTCGCTCATCACTGCGAAGTCGCATGTGCTTGGCAGCTGTTCCATTTTGCCCCGCCGATGTCCCGAGCGTGATTATGTCCAGCGAAGAACCTTGACGCCAGCGGCACCTCAGCGGCGATTCAACGAACGAGAAATGCCGGATGCAGACCTTGCTAGGATCGTCCTCGGCTACTCGACTGCCAGCTTCGCGGCAGACTGCTTGCAAGACATTCCAGACGTCGGATGGGTTCACTTCCAGCCTTCCGAACGTGCTGCGGCACCTTAACTCTGAGCTTCACGCGTCCATCTAAGATTACCCCCGCAGCCTTGGCTCACGCTTGAGATTTGCAACCAGTTGCAACGGAATGCCACCTCAAACATCGTCACATTTTGCCGTGGCGATATGTATTTTCATGGATGGCGAAGAGCGCTCTGCCCCGGTCCAGAGCGCAGCCATCTGTTCCTTCTGAACACCGCCGCCGCGCCGACCGCACCCGTTCCGATCTGCCTGCCTCTGCGCTTACTTTTGGCGAGCCCCTTAGCCCGTGGATCGTGCCAGGGAACACTTCAGGCGGCCGATCCTCCTCTCCTCGCCGAACAGGGTGCGGTATGCAGCGAATTGCGACTAACTGTCCTGCATCTTCGCGGGACCGCGTAGCCTGCCCCTATTGAGTGGTCCGGTTTGACTCTAATGCATAGTGGGCCTTTCGGCCTGGCTTGATTGGCAGGGCTTCAGGGACAGGATGGCCG